>CAZUGK010000109.1:11221-13699 GCA_964619815.1 uncultured Clostridiaceae bacterium
GCAAATGAAATGGAATTACATCCATGCTTCCAGCAGCCTGAGCTTTTCCAATTCTGTCTTGATAACGGAATACAACCAATAGGCTTTTGTCCGATAGGTTCACCAACCAGACCGGAACGTGATAAGACTCCTGATGATGTTGTTGATATTCAGGATCCGGTTGTTGTCGAAATAGCTAAGGCACATAATGTTCATCCAGCAGTTATATGTATAAAGTGGGCAGTGCAGAGAGGGCAGACTCCGATACCATTCTCAATTTATAGAAATGAATATTCAAGCAATATCAGATGTGCTATAGAAGATCCCTTAACAGATGAAGAAATGAAAAAACTTGCAACAATAGATAAGAATTGCCGTCTTATAAAAGGTCAGGTATTTCTGTGGGATGGCGCAAAAGACTGGACAGATTTATGGGATCTGGACGGAACTATTACTAAGAGATAAAAAGGGGGTATACTACAGTGTTAAAAGGCATTCCTTCAATTATAACACCGGAGCTTTTAAAGATATTAATGGAAATGGGCCATGGGGATGAGATAGTTATTGCTGACGGCAACTTTCCGGCAGCAACATGTGCTCAGAGATTGGTCAGGTTGGACGGACATGGTGTACCGGAGGTTTTAGAAGCAATACTGAAATTCCCTCCGCTAGATCCTTACGTAGAAAAACCGGTTACATTAATGCAGGTTGTACCGGGGGATACAGTTGTTCCTGTTATCTGGGATACGTATAAAGAGATCATAAACAAATATGAACCCCAAAAAAATAAGATTGACAATATTGATCGTTTTGGCTTTTATAACAGAGCAAAGCAGGCATATGCTGTAATAGCAACCAGTGAAGCTGCTTTATATGCCAACATCCTTCTTAAAAAAGGCGTAGTTGTAGAATAATAAGGGTTTGGCAAATCACCTCGTCACTAAGGAACAGCTAAATGGGACGAGGTGATTGTTCTATATGGAGAATTATATATGCTGAAAAACACTATTAACCGGATATATTTCAATAAAAGGTCACTGTCTGATGAAGAGAAGAAGAAATCGAGGATGTATTCCATATTTGAGGGATGTACTGCAAGGACTATATTAACTTTGACCGGCGGCGCTTATCTTGTTGGTTATGCAAAATATTTAGGGGCCAGTGATCAGATATCAGGAATAATAGCAGCAATACCTGTTTTGGCAGGAACTATTATGATGATTGCACCCATTATATATGAAGCCTGCGAAAGCAGGAAATTTATAGTTTCCTTCTTTTGTCTGCTAGGCAGATTATTGCTGGGAACAATGCTATTTATACCGTTCATTGTACAACAGCCCAATTCGCGGGTATTGATGTTGATGATAATATTCGCTGTTGCAAATCTATTGTTGTCTTTTACATATCCGGCTGCTCAGGCATGGCTGTCAAATGTTACTCCCGATTTTATAAGAGGAAGGTATTTTGGCAGAAGGGAATCTTGTGTTTTAGCATTTGTTACGATTATTACTTTGATTATTGGGCATGTGCTTGATGTTTTTGAGAAAAAAGGCCAACAAAATATTGGCTTTACGATATTGTTTACAATTGTCTGTATCTTCGCACTACTGAACTTTTTTTCCCTGTCTTTTATGAAAGAAGAGCCTATTCAAATATCGAAAAGAAAGCTTAAGATATCAGACACATTTGTTATGTCTTTTCAAAATAAAGACTTCAGAAAAATAATAATACTCCTGGCAATATGGAATGCCGGCTATCAGATGGCTATGCCGTTTACCTCAGTATATATGGTATCAGGTTTAAAGCTGGGGTTTGCATTTATAACCTTTGCGAGTGCGATTGGCTCATTGACAAGTATACTTGTCGTTCCGTTCTGGGGGAGGCTGGCAGATAAAAAGTCCTGGACTTACCTGTTTAAAATAATGGTATTTATTCAGATTGCTTGCTTTTTAATTTGGTTGATGTCTTCCGGAAAAAACTATCTCTGTACGATTCCTTTGGCACAGATATTCAGTGGTGCCGCAATAGCGGGCGTTAATATATCTGTTTTTAATCTTCAATGTCTTAGGTCACCTTCAGAAAACAAGACGGTTTATCTTGGCGTGTCCTCTGCAATTGGAGGCTTATGCGGATTTTTAGGAGCATTATCAGGGGCATTTATAGTACACAAATTTGTTTCATCAGGTTTATATGGAATGAAGGCCGTATTTGTGGTTTCAGCCATAGCTTTATTGTTCTGCTTTATATATCTGAATAAAATACAAAATAATTAAAATTTTCAGTGTTACACTGATCAAAATTTCAATAAAAAAAGCAGGGCGCATTTTGCACTCTACTCTTTTAAAAGATTTTCTTTAGACTAATTTTAATTCTGAACAAGCGCCTGCTTGAACATTTCAATATCGGTAACCGGTGGCATACACGAAAAATTACGACAGATATATGCCGCTGACTTTCCGTTGTATCCGCTATATTCTGAAATATTAGGAATAATATTAG
>CAZUGK010000110.1:0-13631 GCA_964619815.1 uncultured Clostridiaceae bacterium
TAAAAAGGTTTGTTAAATCACTATTATAGTCATTGTAGATTTCAAATTTTGCATGCTTTTCCTTATAAAATAAAACCCATGCAGCTCCCCCAAATACCTCTACATATCTTCCAACTTGTGCTGGGAATCTTTTTGTTATCTCTTTCCTTAGAAGTTTCTTGCCACCAATCCATCCAAAAAAACTATTCATTATAAGCTCCTCCTACTATTTCGAACATTTGTTCGTATTGATATGTAAAATTTTTTCTAGGATTTCTCCTAGAAAAAACTATGCTCCAATTTCATTGGATTATCTTCTTTACTATGTTGTTATCAAGTCAGCCCTGTTATGCTCTGTAAGGTAAGTGTCTATTCCTGCCTTCAAGTCCGGCCTTTTGGTTATCACATAATCATAGGTATATGCCCCATCAATTATCCTTTGTGCCATGTATGCAGCCATTATGCAGCACCTCCATTCAAAATAATATCGTCAAGAGCTTGCTTTGTAAGTGCTAAATCTGCATTCAAAGCATCTATTTCAGTTTGTTTCTTGCCTACTTCCTCAGCTATTTTAGCTTCCACTAAAGCCTTCATAATTGGTGACTTACTCATAATTTCATCCCATGTTCCTGCCATTTTTCATTACCTCCATATATTCAATATTTCGTTTACTTTGTTCTTAATGTCTGTAGTAGTCTCGGTTGTTAAAAGGGCTACTACCGACATTGCAAGTTCCTTGTCTGCAAGTGGTAAAAGAGAAGTCCATAAATCCCCAAGCTCTGCTTGAATGTTTTCTACCGTTATAACAAGCTCATTATGGCTATCTCTAAGGTTTTCTGTATACTCTGCTGTAAATGATACTTGCTGTGAATTATATTCTTCATGCAGCACTTCACACTTGGCTTTGTATGTTGCTGTTGAGTCATATTGTGCTTGTGGTAATGTCGCTACTTCTTTACCATAAGCATTCGCAGAACCGCCTATACTCCAGCCACTATCTAATACATTGTTCTTATATATCCCAAGTATCTTGTTAACTTTATAATTCAATTTGCTTAATGTGGCTGCTGCTGTACTGTTAACATAATAGTTCCCGCTATACAACACTGGAGTAAATTCCTGTTCTACAATGCCTGTCCTTACACTGATTGTAGTTTTACCTTCATATACGCTAAGTCCATTAATTGGAGTATCAAGTATCTCTTCTACTGGAGTCGCTAATGCATACCACAGAGTAGCCCATGCTATCCATCCGTCAGCCTTAGTTGTAGGTACTACTGTTACTGCTTCGGTGTTATCTGTTGCGTTCCATTTAGTCCAGGTCTTTGTACCGGTGCCATTGTATGGAGTTTCAAATGTACCGTTGTTCATTTTCCATCCATTCATAAAAGCTTTTATTTCTGCCACTGTAGGAGTTATAGAGTCTCCCCAACCTGTTTCTGATTGAGATATGCCTATAATAAAATCAGGGTCGGTAACGACAGCAGCAGCACCTATTCCTAAACCATACATATCTATATAAGAACCTGCTACGCTTTGTTGTATCAATATCTTTCCATCATATTTCATAGCTCTACTAGTGTTTTTAGTCTGCCATGCATAATTAGCACCTGGCACACTAATTCCTACAACTTTTAATCCAGTAGCAGTAGTAACATATGCCCAATCTAAACTTCCATCCAATATTACCTTTTTAACGTTCCTTAGTACGCTTGCAATCCCATTCCTGTAACTAAGTTTGTCCATATATGTTTCTATTCCTGCAAACTCACCATCAATGAGGAGTTCTGAGCCTTGATATGGTTCATAGGCTGTGATTGCTAAACCTTCTTCGAGTTGTGCAGTGTCTAAATCTACTAAAACTAAGTCAAATCGTACATAATATTCATCTGATGCAGTTGTAAACTGTATATTTGCAATACTTAACGATAACCACCTTTTAAAATTTCTATTTTTATCATAGGTAAATACAAAATCGTTTCCACCTGACATTATACTATTGGGCACTCCGGAAATTTTATAATCTTGGTTCGGCTTAACATTAATGTAATTACTATATGCCCCTGAAGTATTTGCTATTTCATTATTTGCACTTCCAAGAACATAGCCTATTTTAATGTCAGATTTATCAAACAAGTTTTTCCCTATAGCCTTAACATCAAGCCCCATCATAGGCTGTATTCCTATTACTAAATCATGGCATTTATCTGATTTTTCGACTTGCACATTTTTAAACCATGCTGTACCTGTATCACCAATGGCTTTAGGCTTTGCAGCAACTATAACATTTATATAAACTGTATTTGCTGGAGCTGTGCCACCTTCTACTTGAATTTTCCCCCATACTGTAGGAGAAGTATATGTTGAAGCAAACCCACCTAAATATGCATTCGAAGTATCTCTGTATTCTGCAAGTATTCTAACTTCTACATCCCCGATTATTTTTGTTTCTATTTGCATACTTAATCTATCCCCTGCAATAAAGGGAATATTGTTTTGTGCAACTTGTGCTGTATTTACAGTTGTAGAAGCAGTTATATCAATCTTTTGTGCTTTCTCTGTGGGGTCCACTGATAATGTAGCGGTTATACCACTTCCTACAACTCCAATAAAATCATCAACCCTGCCATTACCATCTGTATCCTTATCCATCAATGGCGATTTTATATAGTTCACCACTAATGACTGAGCCTCAGACTCAAAATCTAATCCTCCGTTAACTTTAGCATCTATTGAAGTTACCGGAACAGAGTTTGAAAGCGCTACTGTGCCTGCAGGGATTGAGTTTTGGACTTCGTTTTGTAATGACGTTATTTCAGTTTCATGCTCCGCAAGTTCAGTATCAAGTGCATATTGAGGATGTGGATCAGAATCGCCTTTATGAAACACAAGATCATTAATCCACCTTCCAGGTCCAGTGGTAGGCTGTACTACCGATGTATCATTCGGAATCATTGCACTAGTACTGTCAAATCTATAGAATCCAAGGGTTTTTACTATAATTGTGATATTGTCAGGTATGTTTGTTGTGTTTATTGCTTTCAGGGCTGCTAGATCGGCAACTGCTCCAAGAGCAATTTTTTTAAGGTTTCCTATTTCAGTATCGATTATCAAATTATCGTCAATATAGTCCTGACGTTTAGGGTATTCATTCCCGGTCCACTGATTAAGTCCAATATTGGGCGTTTTAGCTTCACTAGGCATCATATCACCTCTTTATATACTTCAAATTCATCCCAAGTAAGATTAAGCGCATCCCATTGGTCCCATGTCTTATTGTAAGTGTCAAATTCATTCCATGGCAAATAAGTGTAAATATATACTATAGTCAACCCTGAAGGCTTGATATCTTCCAGCTGCTTCTTCAGTTCCTCTATTGCTGATGGAATGCCTCTAGTACCAATGAACGTAATATTTATTTTCCCATCAAAAGTCACAGCAACTTCGCCGTTGGAGTATGCTGCTGCGATTGATGTAATTAGTTTTCTGTCAACCTTGCCGATTCCCCTGATTTTTGCCTTTATTCGGCTGCGACGTTCATCATATGTAAGAGCCGGGTTGTACTCAAGCCCACGGTCCTTTTCCCAGAAAATCAACCCCCAGGTTGCAGTATCCACATACAACTGGTTGATCAAGTCTTGAATCAGATCCTCTACTTTATCGTATTGAACATTGGCCGCTGCCATCAGTATAGAAAATTTTTCAGCATTTCTGAAGAAGCTGGGTATATAATCAAACATTACGTTGTCCATACATTAGCCCCCTTAACTGGTACACTGCCTTCAGGAATAGAAATGTTTGCAGTCCCGCCGTTTACCGTCAAGCCACTATGATCTATAACGCCTTCTGTATCGTTGATGATATCACCTATATAGTTGTATCTTACCAATGTTTCCTTAAAAACTAAGGATTTATAGTACTCTTTCAATGCTGTATCAATAATCGGTGTGACCTGCTCCAATGTATAACCTGCTTCTAACTCCAAAACGGCCGATACAATAATTTGAAGCTCGGCTGCAGCTGCTACAGTAATATATAAGCCAATTGGCCCAGTTCCATCACCAAGACCGGTAACACCCGGATCAATATAATCCTGTGCTGCCTGCACTAGCTCCGGGGAAGCTGGCAGCTTGTCTTTATCAACAATAACCACTTTTGAAGTATTTTGACCGTTCCAAAGAGGGATGCAGATTGCATCGCCGACCCCCTCCACTTCCTTTGCCCATTTGATGCATTGGTTCTTGTTTGCTGAAGTAGAGGTTTTCTGCATGTCTTCTTTCAACCTAGCCTTAACTTCATCATCGGACTCGGCATCCAAGCCACCGCTCAATCCGTCTGTACTGACTTTCAATACCTCAATTTCTGCTATAGCAACACCGGAATAGGTCAGCTCCGTATTTGGCAGCAGGTTACCAGCCTTACCTATAACTGTGCATTCTACCGGTATAGAAACCGTTGTTTGCCCTATTATTACATTTGTATCAGCTGTGACAACAACCTCTGTTGCACCATCCAACGTTTTGAAAACTGTATCTTTTAGTATGGCAGATCCAATTACAAAAGCCGCCAGGGAGCTTTTATTCCCGATAACATATCCGGAAGCCTTTTTACCTTCATATCTTGGCGACAGCCCTCTTTCACCTAGCCGCTTATCAAGGTCTTCACCTTCCATGTCATCAATGAAAAAATGGCTTTGAATACCTTCAGCCATGATCTCCAAAAGCTCTGTCTGATGTGCAGATGTCTCAATATAAGTCATTGCTACTGGATTTGCATTGAAATTTTGAATATTCAAGCCTTTTGAATTGGCATACTGCCGCATATCTTCAACTATTTCCTGTAATGATCTACCCAATATTTTCACCCCAAGTCAATTCATTAGTTTCTTCAGTCTCCAGATCCCGGTATGTGATCCTGAAGTATACCTTCCGCTCTTCCATTGATACTGATGATTCAATATCCTCAACTTTGATGTTTGGATCTTGCTCGACACATTCCCTTTCATATGCTACAGCCATATTAATCCAGTCATCATTAATGCTGTCGGACAGAATGTCGAATATCTTGTTCCCATATTCCGGATGAAACAAGTTTGACCCATACGGTGTGCTAAGCCTCATCAAGATAGGCTGCCTCCCGCTGCTGTCCAAAAGAAAATCACCTACCGGGTTTTCCTTTATATCCTTTTCAAATAGAAGATCCCCCTGATAAACCATAAAATCACCCCTATATCCAGGCTGTTATTATGCCGTTTTCCATATCTCCGTTAGCAAATGTCACCACGACCTGACTTGAAAGTACCAGGCCAGTTGTATTGTCACCCTGCTTTATGGGAATTGTCTTTGAGATTTTCAAGTACTTTGTTTCCAACTTAAAAAGAGGAAGGTATACCTTAGCTTCATGATTAGTTACGTCTAAGGCCGTCACATATCCATACTGCGGAAACATCACATTTCTCTTCATATCAATATTTCCTTTCCTGGTTATTATACAGATCCTGCCTATATTGCTGGGAACTTTCCGGCCGTATGCTTGTAACATCAAAATCATTGGTATACCCTGTTTGCTTATTAAGGTTATGAACCACTTTATCCATGTAATATGTTCCGTTAAATCTGCCGCAGCCGCTCACTTTTATTTTGCATTCAGCATATAGTTTCGGGTTCCCTGGAATCCGGGAGCCGTTAGCAGTAATAACCTGACGTGAATATTCCTTCAGGAGCTTGTCTGCATATTGTTTTGCCAGGGCATAGGTCTTTGCCTTTGAAACATAGAAAACTCTCTCAATCACCTGACCCATGGCCTTTATAAGAAAATCATTCTTGCTCTCCGCTTCGATAAGCTGAGAATGGCTTGAAAGCCAATGCCGTACAACAACCTTATTTACTACGCCGACTGAAGAATCATCAAAATTAATCCGGCAGTTTGAATCCTCATCTGAATTGTAATAAAAGGTGTCTAAAATATCTTCGTCCTTGTCGTTTCGCTCCCCGAAATACAATTCCTTGTCCTTTGTGACATAGCATACAAAGCCTTCAAGGTCGGCAACTGCCTGCAAGACTTCCCATTCTTTTTTATCAACCAGCAGTTCTTTATCCACTTTGTTTGATGTCTTAGTAATTTTAGGAGTCAGTGCATATTTCTTGGTAAAGTAGCTTGCAATTTCACTGGCGGTAACATCCTTGAAAGCGGCCGTGCAATCGGTATCAATCATACCGGCCGAGTAATCCCTGCCGATTATTTGCACAGTATTACTATTGTCGAAGCTGGGTTTTACACCGTCAATCAAGCCGGTAAATACATGCTGCAGCTCTTTCACATTCCAATCCTCCGGATCATTCACATAGCCAAGATAGATTTTTACTTCCTGTTTTTTTCTCAGCCAATCTGACAAAAACAGAGTATTGTTAATTGTACATTCAAAACTATCTGCTGCCAGATAAAGCGTATTTTCTACCCGGATATCGGTTATGTCAGTCCACCGGACATCTGCACCATCAACCAGAATTACAGCTCTTGGATAATCCTCAGACAACAGTTGCACCTCCTCCGGTATTAATCTTTAGTACTTTCCCGATCTGCAGTGTTCTTGGATTAGATATCTTATTATCTTTCGCAATTTCATGCCAACGGTTGCCGTCTTTAAGAAGCTTCTGGGCAATACCATATAGGGTATCGCCCTTTTTTACAGTGTAACTTGTTGTTTTGGGTGCTGCTGCAATGACATTAACTACCGGTGTTGCTGCGATGGTACTTGCCTTAGTCTTTTCTTTTACCGCCTGATGTTGCATTTCTATAAGTGTGATGGAGTAGCTAATTAAGTCGTCCCGTATGTCACTGTGGTTGAATTCCTTGATCCTTACGGTTTTATTATATTTACCGTTAATATAGCTGACTTCCTTTCCGGCCTGCTTTATAGCATCAATTTTTTGACAGTCTGCTTGAGCAGAATCCCCTTCAAGAACACCTGACCAGGCAATAGTATGTTCATCTTCCCCCATATCCTGATACTTTGGAGCCGTTCCTGGAATGTCCAGCTTGACGATGTTCCTCGGCCCTGTATAATCGATCTGATCCCTAGGGCCGATGTCAAAAGGGAAATCTCCCAATATTATTTTTTCAGCCATGTCATCACCTCTTTAGTATTCAAACTGCAGCTTTGGATCACGGGACTT
This sequence comes from uncultured Clostridiaceae bacterium, assembly GCA_964619815.1. Taxonomy (GTDB): domain Bacteria; phylum Bacillota; class Clostridia; order Lutisporales; family Lutisporaceae; genus BRH-c25. The sequence continues at coordinate 7,155 of CAZUGK010000110.1, forward strand.
TAAGTATTTGTCATTCTTATTATCTCTTGAGATTTCCTTTGCAGCCAGGCGTGGATCAGTGGACTTAACATTATATATGTACTGCCTGTTATCAACTATAGATCTGTTATTGCTGGTACGGATGGTCGGTGTTTTACTTCTGCTCAGGTTATAATCTACTGAGCTTGCCTTATCTACAGCTTCTTGTGTTATTGAATCGTTCTTAAAGCCAAAGAACTCCTTAACCTTTTCAAACACACCCTTAATCTTTTCCCATACTTCCAGCACCTTATCCCTGAAGCCCAGGAAATTTGTCTTCCATGCAGCTATTGCAGCAATCACAAGAGCACTTATTCCTAGGATGATCCAGCCCACCGGGCCAAGTCCGATAAGCCATGCTAAAGCCATCTTAGCACCAGCAACCAATGCCTGTGCCCCGGTTTTAAGGAAAGCCCCGCCAACCTTGCTTACAGTACCAACCAAACCTAAAGCACCTTTGCCAATCGTTCCAAACATCCTTGGAATAAAGTCCAGTTTGGTCCCGAAGGTAAATGCCTTGAAAAATGAGGTTATTTTGCCTTGCCCCATTACCTTAGTAAGCAAGTTGAACGTCTCTCCAAAACCTTTGAAGTATCTAAAGCTCTTTAAGAATACGCCACCTCCACTTGCGAACAATCCTGCTACATTTCCGAACATTATTTTTAAAGCACCCATACCCAAATTAACCATTGCCAATACACCAACAACTTTAAGAATAGCTGTTGCTACTTTAGGGTTTGTCTGCACCCATTCAAGAGTCTTATTAATAACTTCTGTAATAGTTCCAAGAGTCTTTTTTAACTCCTGTCCCAAAGGAGTGCTGCCGGCTGTCATAAGGGTTTCCCAGCTTCCATGAGCTGCCTCGAACATTCCGGCAAGAGTGCCCTGCATTTCAATGACCTGGGACTGTATATCCTTCATACGTTGGGCTTTTTGGACCATTTCTTCATAGCTGCCTTTCCCCGAAACTGTAAGTGCGATTGCAGCACGCATACCCTGAACACCGAAGGCTTCCTTCATGTCCTTTATTACCTGATTTGCTTTCTTTGCTCCGAAAATAGTATCTAACTCATCATTAGATATCATATTGCCGCTTTTATCAAACAGCATTTTCGGATCTATCTGATTATTGTATAAGGTCTGCCTTAGCGAATTTACCAGATCCTGAGCAGATTTAATCTGCCCTTTCTCATCAAACAAACTGCTTTCTCCTCCGACAATCTTTGTCTTGCCTGAGCTGGTAGTCGTAACTTTCGCGCCCTTAAGAAGCCCAAGATTATATAATGCTTTTTGTGCTTCAGGAGATACAGCATCCAGACGTAACAACAAGTCATTAAGAAAAGTTCCTGAAGAATCTCCAAGCCCCATATTATGTAGCGTACCAAGGAGCAATGTTGTATCTTTGACATTTAAGCCTAGATTGTATGCCGATTGTCCTGTCTGCTGCAGGTCGTTCATTATATCAGTTACCCCTGCCGAAGATGCATTAGCAGCCCTGTTTATATCGTCTGCTGTCTGCATAAGCTGGGAGCCGCTTAACTGAAACATGTTCGTTATCTGTGAAACTGCATCAGCTGTCACAGTAGTAGATTCTTCTGCAGTCTGAGCCAGATACACGGCTGCTTGTGCCCCGCCTTCAAGAACATCAATATAGTCCATGCCGTTCTTAATAAGTGTCAACTCTGATTTTGCAGCTTCGATATTTGAAAATACAGTATCACGGCCAAGATTCATTGAAAGCTTTGAAAGCTCCTCTAGCTGCTTTTTCTGAATGTTCATCGGAACTAGGGCATCATAGTTAGCCAGCTCAACCTTTTTCATTACATCCTCAAAATCCGCTGCAAATCCTACGGCATAATCAAATGCCTTAGCTTCAGCCATGCCTTTTGCAAACTCAACTGCCTTTTCAAATTCCTTAACCTTTGAAACAGCGGAGTCGATACCTGGGCTTAAATTATTGACCGCGGTAAGCACCAGTGCTACCGCAAGAGAGTTCATTCAAAAACCCCCTTTCATAAATGTAATAACTTGGTTATACTATAGACAGAGGTGATTATTTTGAAAGCAATCGATTTTATTTTTAAATCTCTATTATTCCTTTGGTATGCTCTCGGAACAGCAGTTGGAGTACTTCTAATTGTTGTTTTTACTTGGTTATTTGGTAATTTAACTTCTGCTTTTTTGGGACTAAATATCATAATCAGTTATATAATTTTTGGTTTTGTATTTACAGTTACTTTAATATCAATGGTCACTACTCCAACTAAATCCGGTAACTATTCACCTGCAGCATACTTCTTTTTAGGCTGGCTGATCGGCCATAAATAAACAAATACTTTAATAGCCAAATCGGCAGGAACTCTATGAGTCACCTGCCGATTTTTCATGTTCTGCCAGCCATTCAACGGAATAGAATACTGCATTCCTCTCTATGTCCGTCATGTTCATCCATTCCGTATAGCTTACTCCTGCGTATTTTGCGCATTGGACCCACCGGAGCAGGTCGGCCCGCTCAGCAAAAAAGCGGCAGCCTCTTTTGCTTTCTGCTGAAGATCTGCAGAACTACCAAACAATTGCTCAAACACTAGCTTATAGAAAGTGATATCAGTATCCAGCCAGTCGCTCATCACATCTTTATATGATTTAGTGACGGGAGTGCCGTTGATTTCCGTAACACATTTGGCTTTGACATATTCATCAAGAAGAAGTGCTCCGTTGACTACGTTTTCACTGTCTATTTTGGTCATCTGCATTATGTTCATCCTGTCAATTCCCTTCGGTGCCCTGAACTTGATATTCTTTCCGCTCGGAAGTGTCAGCGGTCCGTATACCTTGTTTTCATCCATGCTCATTACCTCCTATAGTTCTTCTATTCCTTCCGCCTTGTAGGAATAATCGGTAGTTGAAATATCCTTGCCTTTGCCGAAGCTTACAGTTAGCTCGGGGATTATTGCATTGAGCAGCTTGAATTTACCGACCATTCCCTTGTCTGGGGCATTGATATTCGTGGTGATTATAAACCTCGGACTTTTGGGTATCTTTTCGCCCCTCTTAAGGGAGCTGCTTCCATAGCAGGACTTTATGATCCCAAGGTTTATAAGCCCTCTCTTGAGCTTACCTTCGATTGTTATCTCACCGTCCAATATCCTGGCTATGCGCTCATTCTGCTCAAGATAAGCTTCAGTTTCATTCTTGATGCTGATTTCGGTTTCCTGGAATTCTCCCACAAGCTCAGGACCTCCGCCCGGATTAACTATCAACACCGATACGTCAAATCCCTGAATAGGATCATTAGGCATCAGATCCAACCTCCTTTACCGCATCAACTGCATTTTTATCCGCCTTTGCTTCTGTAGGTGCAGCTTCAGCCTTCTTTTTTGTGTGTGCCAGTGCAGCTTGAGCCTTATTATCCTTTTCAAGTTTTATAAGCTTGACCGGGCAGGAGCTTGCACAAATGCCGCACTGGATGCATTTTGTCTGGTCAATGGCCGCCTTGCCCTTTTCAAGCTTAATCGCTTTAACCGGACAGGCATCCCTGCATGAACCGCATCCCGGACAGCCATTCTTGATTATATACATATTATCCCTCCGTTCCTACAAGCCGCTGGATACTGTGATCAATGAAGTCTGCCGCATAGTTCGGCCTTACCCGAATCTTTGTGTTCAAAATCCTTGCCGCAATGGATTCAGTAGTATTGTTGGTATCGTCGCATACAGTGGGCTTATAGTCGTAGATCTTGCCTTTTTGCTTCTTGAGGTCAAGGATACCGTCTATCTGAGTGGCAACAGCTTCCCTGAGTGCTGCCGTATTATCTTCCGACTTTGCCCATTGTGTGCTGTCGTAGACCTCCATTTCAATTTCATCAAAGATCCTGCGTATGCTGGTCTGGCTCCATGCCGGATCGCTTGTAAGAGTTACGCCGTTTCTGATGCGGTAACCGCGGTTCGGCTCCAATGCTATCGGAGATATCTTTGCTAGTGTCAAAGTCTTCAGGTCAGCATCAGTGAAATCAACCTCCTGTGAAATGATCCCATTAATGAGCTTGTTGGAAGGTGACTGATTGCTTATAATGGTTGCAAGCCTTCCGGCATATAAGCCATCCGACGCAATCATTTCGCCAGGTATATCCGCGATCTCACACCAAGGATATGCAAAGATTGCTCTCTCTGAATCTATAGTTTCAGTCAATGCGCTTACTGCATCAACGCTAAGCCCTTTTGCAGAACTTAATACAGCCATCCTCAGGCCGTAAGAGACTGTCATATTACTGCAATGGGTAATCAACGCATTTTGAATAGTTGTTGAGGACTGCTGCGCACAGAGGACAATAGCAACCCTTATGGTTTCCAGAAGCTTAAGCCCTGTCCTCTTGCCGTCAGTTATTGTACCTATATAGTCCGTATCCTGAGTTATCGCACCGTTGTCGCCGCCCGTAAGAGGGGTAGAAGCAATATTTGCAGGTATATTTGCTGCAGCTTCAACCTTCGCAACAGTTATATATTTTGACTGTATTGCACCTACCGTGTCAAGAGTAAGGTTGTCAAACTCCTCAGTAGAGGTCCCATATACGACTATGAGCTTGAATGTACCTGCTGTAGTCCCTTCTACAACTGCAACTTTTATGGCATTTCCCCATGTACCCTGTGTGATTGCTTTTACTTCAACCACATCAGCTGGCACTGAATCTTTAAGCTTCAGAGAAGCTTCCTTTATTGAGGCTCCGCCGATCCTTACTATCTTGAAATCCTTTGCGCCCTGTAATAGGGCAGCCAATGCCGACTTGTATCCTGTCAGATCCTTGTTATATCCACCGAAAACCTCTATAAGCTTATCCAGGCTGCCGATGGTGATAATTTGATTTACCGGTCCTTTTTCAAAGGTCCCTATGATGCCTATGGATGAGAGGCTTACGCTGGTTGATGGGCTTGGGGTTGTTTCCTCTTCAATGATTTCCACACGTGGAAAAATATACTCAGGCATCTAATCACTCTCCTTTTCAATCTGGTTATTGATGGCCTCTATCGGCGTTCCCGATACCGGCCGTTTTTTATCTTCATAATAGGTTGCCTGCAGGTGTATGATAGCAGCATGCCAAAACATGGTATCGGATGCATCAGCATAGATATATTCGATTTCATCTATTTCGGATGCCGAAATTATACCTGATAATGTTTGATTCTCATTCAGGCATAACCTTATTACCTCTGCCATATTTCTTGCTTCTTTTTCTCCGGCTTCCGGATCGGCTTCCTGGAGATAAGCATATATCAATAACTCTGCCTTAGCTTCATCTTTGCTGTTCGTATAGGTAGAATACCTGACACGCTCGCAGCCTATACTGATGCTCTTGCCGATATCAGGCAGCATTCCATTAACCTTATGGTGGTTAAGTACATCTGACAGATCTGCTTCAGCTTTAAGAATCTCATCCAGTTTGTCAATAACATTATCGATTTTCATTGTATGCCTCCATAATGTATTCCTTGGCTTCATTCACGATTTCGCTGTTTTCTTTGTTGGTTATGGTGAGATATGGCCTTGCCGGTATTTCTACTTTCTTGACCTGTACTATCCTGTCGCCCCCAATAGGGATACAGAGAGCGTTTGACCTCTTGGGCTTTATGATCCCTCCGAACTGATGTATCCTGGCATATATAAGGTTTGAGCCTACCATGACCTGGCTATTGTCAGCTGACATTGTAATGCTCTGTTTTAACCTGCCTGAGTCATTCAATACAATACCGCCTGTTGCCCTTTCAAATAAGCTTGATCGTGTCCGCTCAAAAGCTGCCATACTTCGTTTTTTACCTGCTGATGCATTAAGGAAAAGCTGCTGGCCTCTTTTGGTATTATTGAAATACCGGTCAACAGCTTTTTGCCCTCTTGCTGCGTTTGTATAGTCCTTGCGCTCCTTCCATTTCGGCCTGCCGCCCTGCTCAAAGTTCTCCATGACACCACCGACCATTATATGACCTATGTTTTTCATCATTGGCCTTATGTCCTTGCCCCTTACAGCCATGCTTCCAAGGATATTCATAACCGGTTTAAGACCTTTTTCCTCAACCTTTATTTCTACACCTTGTTCTACCATTTAGAAAGTGCCTCCTCCATCGGGCTTTTGCCGCGCTTTGTCGACTTCATAAAGGGAGTAGCTTTGACATCCTGTGGGCGGTCAATGACCTTTATTCCTGGATACCTGTCAAGCAGTCCATCTGTAACTATGCTTTTTAAGTCAGCAGATGCACGCTTGAAATAAGTTTCAGAAATAACTGTCTGCTCCTGGCTCTTCAGGATGGAAGCATAATACTTGTCTATTATAAAAGACGCTGTAAAGTCTGATGCAATACTTTTTACAAGAGGCGGCACGGGAGAGGGAAGAGGAAGGACATACCTCGTTCCAAGGACTACATCAATCCTGGCTTCAGCCTTTGATATAAAGGTTTGTATTTCCGAGTCCG
>CAZUGK010000111.1:0-2359 GCA_964619815.1 uncultured Clostridiaceae bacterium
AGTGGCCAGTGCTGAAGATATAGATAAAGCTATGATGCTGGGGGCAAATCATCCAATAGGTCCTCTTGCCCTTGCAGACCTTATTGGGATTGATGTTTGCCTTGCCATCATGGAAGTTTTGTATAGGGAGACTGGAGACCCTAAATACAGACCACACCTTAAATTGAAACAAATGGTCAGAGCAGGACATCTTGGGAAGAAGACAAAAATAGGATTTTATTCATATAAGGATTAGTTTCTATATAGCACAGATTTTTCAAAAAGCGTGGGCTGAGTCCATATTGGATTTGGTACACGCTTTTTGGTTTCAATGTTGAAAAAACTTTACAATTACTTCTTAAGATTGTGCAAAAGTAACTAAAAAAACAACAAAGATTTAAAGAAGATAATTGATATAATAAAAATGCTAAGCTAAATCCTATTCCGGTGCACAGGAAAGGAAGGCTTGTATCAGCGATGGCATATCAGAGTTACAATTTTATAGCAATTCAAAGTAATAGTTTTAAAGGCTTGCAAAAAATCTATCCAATTCTATCAAATAAAATTTAGAAATTTAGGAGGTTTTACACATGTCGAAAACTGGAAAATTACAGTTGAAGCGATGGTTATCCGGACTTCTGGTATTTTCTCTAATCCTTTCCCTGTTCTATGTGGGAGGGGTAAAGCCTGTATATGCATCGGAAGTACAAAATTCCGTTGTAAAATCGAATGAGATAATCGATATCGAAGGACACTGGGCAGAGGATATGATAAGGGAGTGGGTAAAAACCGGAGTGTTAAAAGGCTATCCGGATAACACCTTCAGACCGAACAACCCCGTCACACGAGCAGAAATTGCGGCTATTCTGAATAACCTGATGCAATATCAGGCAAAGGCGGAGAATAAATTTTCTGATTTAGGTAACAAATGGTATACCGAAGCAATCTTAGGTGCAAATGCCTCAGGAATTATTGTCGGCAATGACAACAAGGTGCATCCGGAGGGTAATGCCACCAGGGAAGAAATCGCAGTTATGTTCAGTAAGGCAATGGCTGTAAAGGGTGGTGGAGCTGCGAAGTTCACAGATAGCGAAAAAATCAGTGGGTGGTCTGTGGATACTGTAAATGCGATGGCAGCAAGAGGATATATGAACGGTTTGCCTAATGGAAGTTTTAATCCAAAGGCAAATATTACTCGTGCAGAAGTTGCAGCTATTATTAATAATGCAGTTAAAGGCTTCTATAGCAAAGCCGGAACTTACACAGAAAATGTAAATGGTACAGCAGTTGTAAATACAACAGGTGTCATTTTAAAGGACATGACCATTGCAGGAGACCTTATTCTTGCAGAGGGAATAGGGAGCGGAGACGTTACCCTTGACAATGTTACAATTAAAGGCAACACCGTTGTGCGCGGCGGCGGAGAAAATTCAATCATAATAAAGAATTCTTCTAAGCTGGGAACTGTGACAGTACGCCGAATAGACGGCAAGGTCAGTGTCAAGGTACAGGACAGCGCAGAAGTTGAAATAATCATCGTAGACGATGGCAGTGACGATGTTACAGTATCCGGCGAAGTTGGAAATTTACTAGTTGATGCATCTGATATCACAGTTACAGCAAAAGCTGCGATACTTTCCAATATTGAGGTTAGCGGAAAGAATACAGTGCTTGTCATTGACGAGAAATCATCGGCTAATATAATTGAATTCAATAAAGAAGCGAGCAATGCCACAGCAACAATCAACGGAACGGTCAAAGCCCTTGTATCCGAGACAGCTGGTTTGAAGGTCAAAGGAGATGGAAAGCTGGAAACAGCTGAAATCAAAGGAAATGACAACAAGGTTGAAGTTTTGGGTGCAAAGGTAACAGTAGCGGCTGGGGTCACCGGAACTACTGCTGGGACTAAAGCAGTTGCCCCAGGAACAAGTGCGGTTGTACAAAAACCGTCGACGGGAGACAATGCAAGTTCTGAACCATCGACACCAACACCAACGGATACAACACCTGCACTGTATCTTTCTAGTGTCACTATTAACGGAAACAATAGTATTGAACAAGGAAGTACGTTGCAGTTAAGTGTTTCTGGTCTTATGAGCAATGGAGAGGACGCCAATCTTACCGGTGCGGCAATCGAATGGTCAATTGACAATGGGAATATAGCGACCATTGATAACAACGGATTGCTTAGTGCAGTGAGTACAGGTACTGCCATAGCAAGTGTCGCTGTTACATTGGATGGTAAAACTGTAAGCGATACTTTTGATGTGACGGTGACGGAATCAACGCCGACGCTGCCACAAAAGCCGACAGGAGACCTTTCAAGAGACAACCTATGGGCTTTCGTGGATTATATAGAGCAGAATGGGGAAGAACGTGA
>CAZUGK010000111.1:2369-12994 GCA_964619815.1 uncultured Clostridiaceae bacterium
CGTGAAGCAATACTTGCAAAGGCTATTGAAGATGCTAAGTCTCCTATCGCTTCACCAGAGAGCAATTACGCCAGACTGCTGCTGAAAATACTGAACAGTGAAATCAAATCGGCGGCCGGGAATGCTTCGTTTGAGATATTGCCCGTGGTCGGAAATTCCTGGGGAGTACATACTTTGGGCGTCGGCAGCAGCGCTACGGTTGGTGTAGTGACCAACAGCAATCTTTACAAGCGCAGTGGAAACCTGAGCATGGTAATGAAAAATGCTAAAGGTGGCGGTGCACATCAGATGATCAACGGTATGACTCAGGGCGTGGGTGCATACAGGATCTACTATTATGCTCCCCAAAGCTCCGCTCAGGCTACCATCCAAATCGTGGCAGATATCAGAAACGCCAACGGAATCTCAATACGTACAATAACTAGTGATCCCATATCGGTCAATGATACTTCTGGTCGCTGGCTCCCGTTGGACATAGCTTTTGACATACCGGAGGGTGCCGCTAAGGTGCTGTTTGTAATAAAAGGGTTTGACCTTACGGATGTAGACATCTACATCGACGATGTAGATGTCTATAGTGTGGCTGATAATGCTGTCCTTTCTACGGTCAGCATCAACGAGAATGACACTGTCAAAAAGGGCAGTATGGAAAAGTTCAGTGTTAACGGCATTATGAGCAATGGTGAGATGGCAGATTTAACCTATGCGGACGTCAACTGGTCGGTTGACAGCGGTAAGGATGTTGCGGCTATTGACAAGGATACCGGATGGCTCACTGCTTTGTCTGCAGGTAGTGCCGTGGTTAAGGCACACGTAACGCTGGGCAGCACATCGGTGGAGCAAACCTTAACGGTCACAGTGGTAGACCCTGATACCGTCCCTTCAGGAAATCTTAGGATTACCGGGATGGGAGCTCCAGAGGCAATTATACTGGTTCCCGAGCAGGAGGACGATAATATTAAATATTCCGCCAATCTGCTGAGAGAATATGTGGAAAAATCCAGTAGTGCTCTGCTACCGATCATAACGGATAAGGAGTTATCCGCCAATCAGATCGCCTACGCAGACAAGGTAAAAATCTATGTGGGCTATTCTCCCAACGAGGATACAAAGGTTAAAGCGGCAGGGCTTGGGGACGGCGACGCCTTCGTCATTTGTCCTGATATGGCCGGTAATAGCATCAGCATCCTTGGAAAGACCTCGTGGGGAACGAGATTTGGTGCGAGCGAATTCTTAGAACGCTATCTGGACGTAATTTGGTTGATGCCCGGTGAGGATGGTGAAGACGTCCCAGCCTCGGAGAACATTCTGGTGCCCGTTGAGTATGTTGTTTCAACGCCCGCATTTATAATGCGCGCAATAAGTCCATATGTCAACACCAACGATATGCTTGGATACGAATGGGCTACTCGCAATCGCACCCATATAACGATAAGCTTCCATCATAATCTATTTAGCCTTTTCCCTGTATCAGAATATGGTGTGACCCATCCTGAGTATTACCCAATAAGAAATGGAAAAACGAATATCCCTGGCCCTAACGTCACTATAGGATGGCAGCCTCGCTTTACAGATGAGACCGCTGCAGTGGCAGCAGAAAAGATTAAAAAATACTTCAAGGAGCATCCTGAAACTATGTCCTTCTCGCTTGGATGCAACGACAACAACGGCTTCAGTGAGGAATATGCGACGGGCAAGCTCAACTCTGTCGGTGAAGAGGACATGTCCGATGCGTACTATGCGTGGGTCAACAAGATTGTAAGCGCGGTCCGCCTGGAGTACCCAGATAAGTGGTTCGGTCTTCTGGCCTATGGAAATGTTATGGATCCTCCATCATTTGCGTTGGACGACCATGTAATTCCCTTTATTACAAAGGATCGTATGGCCTGGGTTGACGAAACTGTAAGCGCGGCAGGTAAGGCCCAGGTGGAGAACTGGAAAACAGCCGCCGCCAATATCGGCTGGTATGATTATATGTACGGCTATAGTTATGCAGCCCCCCGAATGTACTCGGAGCAGATTGCAGAAAACTTCCGGTACGCGAATATAAACAAGGCTTCGGCCCACTACGTGGAGCTGTACCCCAACTGGGGAGAGGGACCTAAGCCATGGCTTATAGCCCAGCTTCTGTGGGATCCGAATCAAGACGTTGAGGTGCTGAAAAATGAATGGTATGAACGGGCGGTCGGACCTGAGGCGGCTCAAGATCTGAAGAATTACTATGATTTTTGGGAATCCTTCTGGAAAGACCGTGTAAAAGGCTCGGAATGGTTCGAAACAGGCAAGGGCAGAACATTCTTCACCTTTACAGATGCCGGATATTTAAATCTGATAACTGAAGCAGAAATTGCTCAATTAAGGACCTGGATGGAGTCTGTTGTTCAAAAGGCCGGAACGGATAAGCAAAAGGCTAGAGCAAACATGCTATTTGACATGTTTAAGTATTATGAGGCATCGGCGTTAAGCTATCCGAAAAAAATTGAGCCTATAAACAACCCTAACACTGCGCTGAGCCTGTTGAGCAGTGATAGAATGAATAGCTTTATCGAAAAAGCGGCCCTACGGGACGAGATCATAGATAAGCTCATGCAGGATCCCGTTATGAAATTTACCAACGACCCAAGAAACAACGGTCTACGATGGACCGGGTTGAATCCATATGAGTTTTGGGCATTGGTAGATTACCTGAAACAGGAAGAGTCGGCCGGAGAGGGAACAGTCCTTACACAAGTAAAAGCTATGGCTCAGGTTTCAGAGGATTCGTTGATGAAGGAGTACGCCAAGCTTCTGCTCACCTCTAAGGAAGGAACGGACATGGTTAATTACAATACAGGTTTTGAAGATGCGATTCTGACAGATGAACAGTTACTTTTTAATAAGTGGGTACCCTGGATTTCTTCAGAAGGACAGATTGTACGCGATGAAACCAATCCCCGCACTGGCAATGCAAGCCTGAAAATTACTGACTTGATGCGCGGTGGACCGTTTCAGGTAATAGAGACGAAGCCCGGACTCACATCAGTTCAGGCGTACTACTATACTCCGGCAGGCACAAAGACCAGGGCTTCCATTCAGCTTTCAATCAATCTTATGAATGAGAAGCGTGTACCGCTTTCCAGCATCTCGGGAAGCGCTGCATCTATTGGGGAAACGGCAGGTAAATGGGAACCGATAGGCTTTCTAGCCAATATTCCCGAAGAAGCTAAGGGCGAAAAGGTAAAATTCATCCAATTGGTCGTTGTTGTGGACGGACTGGTAGACAAAGTCCCACTTTATATCGATGATGTTTATATATACCAGATCGTTGTAAAATTGGATAAAGTCAATATCAGTGGAAATAATAGTATTGAAAAGGGCAGCACATCACAGTTAACTGTTTCTGGTCTTATGAGTAATAGTGTAGCCGCTGATCTTACCACTGGGGCAGCAATCGAATGGTCAATTGATAATCAGAATGTGGCGACCATTGATAGTAACGGATTGCTGACTGCAGTAGACACAGGTACTGCGACTGTTACTGTTACTGTTACACTGGACGGCAAAACTGTAACAAACACTTTTAATATTACAGTGACGACACAAACATTAACACCAAGCCTTGCGAGTGTCACTATTAGTGGAGAAAATAGTGCTGACATAGGAGAAACCTCTCAGTTAAGTGTTTCTGGTCTTATGAGTAATAATGAGGCTGTTGATCTTACCACTGGAGCAGCAATCGAATGGTCAATAGATAATCAGAATGTGGCAACCATTGATAATAATGGGCTGATGACCGCAGTGGGTACAGGCACTGCGACTGTTACCGTTGCTGTTACACTGGACGGCAAAGAAGTAAGCAATACTTATGATATCACAGTTACACCTTCAATGCCGATAGGTGAACTATCCAAAGATAATTTATGGGCTTATGCAAATTATATACAACAAAATGGAAAGCACAAGGATACAGTCCTAGCAAAGGCCGAAGCAGATGCAAATTCAACTGAGTTTTCAAAGGCGGGCTATGCTAAGCTTCTACTGGGTATTCTGAATGGAAGTAACGGTTTACCGGTGAATAATGCATCATTTGAGTCAGGAGCTGCTCAATGGGGGCTTTTAGGTAACGTGGCCGGCAGTAGTAAAATTCTGGGAAATGCAGAGTTCAAGCATACCGGGAACTTGAGTTTGCAATTAGGAAAGCTTAACAATGGTGAAGGCGGAGTATACCAGTCTATTGCGGCAAAGCCGGGGGTAGGTGCGTACCGCATTTACTATTATACACCTGAGGGCTTTGAAGCCGACGTTACAATCAAGATATCGGTAGATTTTCGTGGAGCCACTGGGGGTAGCTTGGGGCAACCTATAATAATCAGCGAATTAAAAAATGTTAAGGCTACTTCTGGCAAATGGGTACCTTTGGATATCGCTTTTGAAATACCAAATACGATAGGAGCTACAGCGGTTGGGGGTGTAATTATTAAGATACTGGCCAGCAACCTTGTGGCGGATGGAGTTTATTTGTATGTAGATGACGTTGAGCTTTATAACGTAGCTCATGTTATTCAATAAATAGGAGTAAATTTACATAGGAGACCGTATTGAGTAAAACTCGGTCTCCTTTTTCATGAGATTAAGTTTACATAACAAAATAAATGTAAACATATTATTTAGCTTAACATAATATAGTAATAATTAAACTATATCGAGGAAATAGATATCCCCCACCTCTATAGCCAAGAAATTTCATTTTGAATCTAGGCGTTATAAAAATCCTTTTCTATACATAGCGTAGTCTTCCTGGTTTATAGTTAATCTAAGGAGGGATTATATGGAAAAGGGTTTGTTAATAGGCAAAGGAAAGACAGCTGAAGTATACGAATGGGGAGCAGATAGAGTATTAAAACTTTTTATAAAAAATTTTAGCGACGAAAGGGTAATTTATGAAGCTGAAATTGGAAAAGCCGTAAATGAAGCAGGAGTACCTTCACCTAAAGTTTACGACATAATAGAATTAGATGGTCGTAAAGGTATAATCTTTGAAAGAATTTATGGGAAAACATTATCAAGGCTTATTAAAGAAGAACCATGGAAGCTATGCTATCATGCCAAACAAATGGCAAAATTCCAATACGAAATTCATAACTACTCTATAACAGATATACTACCTTCCCAAAAGGAAAGATTTGAAACGAAAATGGAAAAATCCTTAAATATACTCGGTGAGAAAGGGATAAGAATACTGAACTATATTGATAGATTAGAGGATGGTAATAGTATCTGTCATGGAGACATTCATTCTAAAAATATCATTATTTCAGATAAGGGGCCTGTAGCTATAGATTGGAATTCAGGGTATAAGGGAAATCCATTAGGAGATGTAGCCAGAACATATCTGACACTCAATTTACCGCCAAAGTCCGCTATAATCTCAAATATTAATAAGATATTGCCTGACAATCCTAGAAGGTTGACTTATTCAACTTATCTAAAAGAGTATATGGAACTGGCAAATATAGAGCTTGAAGATATTAATGCTTGGATACTTCCTGTGGCTGCAGCCAGACTCAAAGATAATAGACCTTGGGAGCATAAATGGTTGATGGGTATTATTGACATATATTTAACAAAGTATTCTGTTTAATCCATACGGTCATTTACACAGAATTATGGATACGCCCCGTAGTTTAAAAGAAGATTCCGACATAAACCGGAATCCTCTTTTAAATATTAAGTATTATTAACTTTTAGCTACTGCCTTCCAATCCTCATGTACACCAAGTCCGCGAAGGTCTGCAACCGTGTTCAGCTGCTCTGCTTCATACATTCTCCAGATTGCACGTAATCCCTGTAAACTGGAAGGACCATCAGTCATCGGCTTTGTGCCGTTTATTATGCATTCGAGGAAATGTCGGGTTTCAAACTGGGTCTTTTTCGAAGCGTCGCTTTCCTCCATGAGAACCACTGTCTCCGAGGTTGTATCCATATTCGACTTTTCCTCACGGATCTTGGAGTGGAAATAGAGTTTTCCGTCGGCGTTTTTATATTCGAGCATTCCCTTGGTGCAGTGAATATGAATACTATAGCCAAGACGGGTTCCTCGCGCTCCCCATGTACCGAAATGATATCCAAGCACATGGTTTTCAAATTCCATCACAGCATGACTTGTGCCTTCCTTCTCCATCCATGGAGTACCCAAATTGGTTCCGAAATGAATACCTTTTATTGGATTGCCAAGGAACCAAAAGAGAAGGTCTACATAGTGACAGCCGTGGCTGAAGAACTGTCCACCGCCCAATCTTTTAGCAGAGAGTCCCCAATGGCCCTCAGAATATTTTGTGAACTGCTCTGTCCACACTGACATTTGAAATACATCACCATATACTTTTGAGTCAACCAATTCCTTCATTTTTACGATAATTGGCCAGTATCTTACTGGATAAGCTGTCATCAGAACTTTTTGTACTTTTTCTGATGTTTCAATTAACTTGATACATTCTTCTTCGGTGTTACACATAGGTTTTTCCATAAGCACATGCTTTCCGGCATTCAAAAAGAACATACCTGCTTCGAAATGCAGATCATGAGGCAGAGAGATGAGTACAGCATCTACATGCTCTACCATCTCATGGTAGTCAGTCAACGCCACGCTGGCACCGGTGTATTCGGCAGCCTGCTGAGCCCGCTCCGGAACGATGTCGCAGGTAGCCGTAATCTCCATGATGTCGCTCAACTCGGAAAAGCCGTTTTCGTGAGCACCTCCCATATTGCCGCACCCAATAATTCCCATGCGAATTTTTTTCATAGAACCCTCCTATTAAAATAGTATTTTATAAATTTGGTTTTTATATAAATCCCTTAATGATATAATAAACACAAAAGCTAATTATTTCTTTGCAATTTCGTACAGATATTTTATATTTTTGGAGGTTGGAAATGGAATATGACAGATACCTTCTGCGAGAAGAGTTGGTGATTAAAAATATAATTACTTTTTATTATATGGAATTAACCAGGCAATATAATAATACGATTGGAGAGAACCATGATTTTTGGGAGCTTGTATATGTTGATAAAGGAGAAATGGAAGCATATACCGACTTAAATAAATATGAACTTTCACAGGGGGATATTGTATTCTACAGACCGAATGAGTTTCACCGGGGGATGGCGAAAAATGATACTGCACCTAATCTGATTATTATTTCTTTTGATTGCTCCTCACAAAGTATGGATTATTTTATAGGCAAATCATTTCGATTGGGGAAGGAAGAACGTGAAATATTATCAAGGCTTATTTCTGAAGGAATAGAGGCTTTTGATCCTCCTATAGATTCACCGTACATGCGATTTCCGAAAGCTAAACCCGAAGCTCCCTTTGGCAGTGAACAGATAATAAAGAATTATCTGGAGATTCTTCTTATAAAGCTGATTAGAAGGATGCTCAGTGAGCAAAACGAAAACTTGGACCTTATTACTATAAATGGAGATAACAAGAGCAGAGAGCTGACGGATAGGGTTATTGAGTTTATGAAGAGCAATATTTCAAAAAGTATGACACCGGAACAAATATGTCAGGAATTTTCCATAAGCCGGACCGGCCTTATGACAATGTTTAAATTATATACTGGAACCAGTGTGAAAGAGTATTTCAATAAATTAAAAATTGAGCATGCCAAAAGCCTGATTAGGGAAGAGCAGCATAATTTCACGCAAATAGCGGATATTCTGGGTTATAGCAGTGTTCATTATTTTTCAAAACATTTTAAGAGTCTGACCGATATGACGCCAACTGAATATGCCCGCTCGGTACAGGCAAAGTCCGGCAATAACAAAATCTAAAATTGAAACAAATGGTCAGGGCAGGACATCTTGGGAATTAGACAAAAGCAGGATTCTATTCATACCAGAATTAATTTTTATATAACACAGATTTTCCAAAAAGCGTGGGCTGAGTCTTTAATGGATTTGGTACACGCTTTTTGTATCAAATGTAGAAAAAAATCTTACAATTCTTCTTAAAATTGTGCAAAAGTAACTAAATAAACAACAAAGGTTCAAAGAAGATAATTGATATAATAAAAATGTTAAGCTAAATCCTATTCCGGTGCACAGAATAGGAGACAAGAAATTTAGAAATTTAGGAGGTTTTACACATGTTGAAAACTGGAAGTGTACAGATAAAGCGGTGGTTATCCGGATTTCTGGTATTTTCCCTAATCCTTTCCCTGTTCTATGTGGGAGGGGTAGAGCCCGTATATGCTTCTGAATTACAAAATTCCTTAGTAAAAACAAATGAGATTGATAGCACCTTTAGACCGAACAACCATGAAAACAGTCGTTTTCCATGTAAGTGCCGGCTTTGTACACCCACACCGTATCTTTCTAGTGTCACTATTAGAGGAAAGAATAGTGTTGAACTAGGACATACATTGCAGTTAAATATTTCTGGTCTTATGAGCAATGGAAAGATCGCTAATCTTACCGGTGCGGCAATCGAATGGACAGTTGACAATTCGAATGTGGTAAATATTGATAACAACGGATTACTGAGTGCGGTTAGTAAAGGAGCTGCCACAATTACCGTTTCTGTTATATTGGATGGCAAAACTGTAAGTGGTACTTTAGATGTTACGGTTACAGAGACAATGCCTAAGGACTCTCTGAAGATAGTAAAGGATAGAAAGGCAAAAGCAGTGCTGCTGGTACCTGTGGAGAAGGATGAAAATATTCAGTACGCAGCAGATTTGCTTTTAGAATACATACAAAAATCCAGTGGGGTCCAATTGGAAGTAAAAACAATAGAGGAGCTCTCCTTAGACGAAGAATCATATTTGGATAAGACTAAAATTTACCTGGGCTTTGCGCCTAATGGAGATGAGGATGCTGTAAATGCCGATCTTGAAGGGATGGACGGAGACGGATTTATCATTAGACCGGGCGAAGGCAGTATTACCATTATTGGTCCAACATCATGGGGAACAAGGTTCGGCGCAAATGATTTCTTGGAGCGCTATGTGGGAGTCCGCTGGTTAATGCCTGGTGAAGATGGTGAATATGTTCCGGATTTGGAAAATATTGAAGTGGCTAGTACGATGATAAAAGAAGAACCTGCTTTTATGATGAGGTCAATCAGTCCTTTGAACGGAGCAACCTCAGTTACAGGACCTGTTCAGTATGAATGGGCCGGTAATAATCGTTTGCATTCAACCGTCAGTTTCCACCATAACATTTATTCCCTGTTTCCATCAGACGAGTATGGAGTGAGCCACCCAGAAATTTATCCCATGAGGAATGGTGTGCGTTATATACCTCCTGTGGGTTTAACTCACGGTTGGCAGCCACGTTTTACCGAGAGAGCAACTGTAGATATAGCTATTGAAAGAATTATAAAGTATTTTGATGAAAATCCTGAAACAACTTCATTTTCATTGGGAGTTAATGATAGCGGAGGCTATTGTGAGGAGGAGTTGAATAGTACAGTCAAGATAAACTCTGTTGGAGTAAAAGATATGTCAGACATCTACTACACTTGGGCTAATGAAGTTGTTAAAGGTGTTAGAGAAAAATATCCTGACAAATGGTTTGGATTGCTGGCTTACGACTATGTAGCGGATCCTCCGTCCTTTAAACTGGATTCGCATATAGTACCGTTTATAACAAAGGATCGTATGACGTGGATAGATCCGGAAGTTGAAGCTATTGGAAAAGCTCAGGTGGAAAATTGGAATGAGGCTTCTGAGAATATAGGGTGGTACGATTATATTTATGGATTAACTTATACTCTTCCGCGTGTCTATTCGCAACTTATGGGAGAAACCTATAAATATGCAATAGAACACGGTGTTTCAGCCCATTATGCAGAGTTATATCCTAACTGGGGTGAAGGCTTTAAGCCTTGGCTTGTTACAAAGCTACTATGGAACCCGGAGCAGGATGTAAATAGCTTAGTGGATGAATGGTGCGAACTTGCGGTAGGTGCTGATGCAGCTCCGGAACTAAGGCAATATTATGATCATTGGGAAAATTTCTGGACTCAGAGGGTTCAAAATTCAACCTGGTTTGATGAGTACAAAAATACAACTTACTTGGAATTTGGAACCGCAGGATATCTTGATTTGGTAACTGAGGAAGATATTATTTATAGCAGGAATCTTCTGACGGCAGTTAAACAGAAGGCTAACACTGACAAAGAGAAGGCGCGCGCTGAGATAATTTACAGGATGTTTGAATATTATGAGGCTTCGGCTTTGAGTTACCCCAAAAATATTGAAGCTATTACTACCACTGATGCTGCTTTATCCATACTACAGGACGACGGTGTAATTAAGCAGCAATTGGAAATGGCGGATAAAAGGCTTCTGTTAGCAAATGAATTGTTGAATGATCCTTCGCTGAAAATGATGACACACAATCCCACTGCATTAGGACTTGATTGGAGCGGATGGAATCCAAAGCAATTATTTGAAATTATCCGATATATGAAAGAAAATGAGCAATCCGGAGGACCTGTAACAGAGCGGGTTAAGGAGTTGACTCAATCTACGGATGGAATAATGAGTGAGTTTGCAAAATTAATCCAGAGTACTAAAAGAGGGGATAATTTTATTAATCGAAATCCTGGTTTTGAGGAAGTTACACTTGGATGG
>CAZUGK010000111.1:13004-13598 GCA_964619815.1 uncultured Clostridiaceae bacterium
TTTCTAAAAGAGGAACAATTACCAGAACAGAGGAAGTTTCTCGCACTGGTAAAGCAGCTTTAAAAGTTGACGGCTTAGACAGAGGGGGACCTTACCAGGATATTGCTGTAAAACCTGGGCTTATGGCTATACAAGCATACTATAATACTCCTAAAACCCCAACTGGTAACCCCATTATCCAAATTACAGTAAATCTGAAGGATGCAGCTTATAAAGACTTGCAAGTTATAAGAATTGAGAGAAAAGCACTTGCAGGTACTGTTGGAAAATGGAATGAATTAGATGCACTTATTAATATTCCGGAGACTATTAATGGTACACCGGTCAAAAATGCAAGGGTAGTAATTCTGATTAGTGGGTTGGCAGTCGGAGAAGCAACATACATTGATGATGCATATATCTACCAGATACCTGTAATAGCTCCTGTCAGTAAAGTTAATTTCTGGAGCTATTACGATAAGATAAAAAATCAGCCAGAAGAGTATGCAGACATATATGAAATAGTTAGTCAGCAAGCAGTAACCGGAGCTACAGAAGAAGACCGCAATTATGCTAAGCTTTTACTTGGAGTTCTGGAGGGTAATATAGCACAAT
>CAZUGK010000112.1:0-9217 GCA_964619815.1 uncultured Clostridiaceae bacterium
TTCTTCGACAAGATATCACCTCATAAATACGTTCTCTTTAGTAATTAATGGTCAAACTCTAAGGTTATTATATCCTTATTTAGATATGCTTGCAACTAAGCAACACTTTATTATACTACAATTCCTGTGCGGTTGCATGCACAAAAACTAAAGCCGCTTCGGATTTTACACCGGAAGCAGCCTTTGCTACAAATTCCATTGTTATTATGATTGTTGCTTTGAGGCCTTTATGAGACTTTGGAGTTTTGCCAGCGCATCATGCAGCCCTCCTATTTCGTTTATCAATCCGTTTTTTACTGCTTCGGCTCCTACCAGAACCGTACCAACATCATTGGCCAGCTCACTTGTAGTAAACATCAGCTTCTTTATAGTCACAATATCCATACTGCTGTGCTCCACTATAAACCTGATAATGCGCTCCTGCATCTTGTTGAAGTAGTCGAAGGTCTGGGGTACTCCTATAACAAGGCCATTCATCCTTATAGGATGTATTGTCATGGTTGCAGTAGGTGCTATATAGGAATAAGTAGCGGATACGGCCAACGGAACGCCTATGCTGTGGCCTCCGCCAAGTACAAGAGAGACAGATGGCTTTTTCATGCTTACTATAAGCTCAGACAACGCCAGGCCTGCCTCTACGTCTCCTCCCACCGTGTTGAGTATAAGAAGCAGCCCTTCGATTCCAGGGTCTTCTTCTACTGCTACAATCTGCGGTATAATATGTTCATATTTTGTGGTTTTGTTTTGCGGGGGCAGGACCATATGTCCTTCAATCTGGCCTATTATTGTTATGCAGTGTATATTACTCCTGAAAAGCGGTACTTTTGGCCCGCCCAGCTCTTTTATGTTTTCAGCAGTCTTATCCTCGGCTTCCTTTCCTTTATCCGTTTCTTCAGCTTCATCAGAGCTGAAGCCATACATTTCTGTCAAGCAAATCACACTCCTGAGTTTTATTTTATCATCATCATGTATCTTAATAGCACATTTGATTAATATTTTTACCTTAAAAACAATCCGTATTCAAAAAAATAAGCAAATCTTACAATTTGCTTATTAAAGAGCATTTGTTTCAAATTTTCATTATTCTTTCCGTATAGCCTCCAATGCGCTGAGATTCATTGCCCTTCTCGCAGGATAAAAGCCTGAGACCAGTCCTATAATTGTCGTAAACAACATGGCACTGCCAGCCAGCCACAATGGTATTATTGAAGTTTTTGTACCCGTTCCGCCAGAACCGAAAAAGCCCATTAAAGCAAAACCTGCTGAGTTCAGCCCGTAGGATATACCATAGCTCAACAGTAGTCCTATTATTCCACCCAAGAGTCCTATCATTCCTGCTTCAAAAAGAAAAAGTCTTCTTATATCCCGCAGGGATGCGCCAATCACCTTCATTACACCTATTTCTCTGGTGCGTTCATATATTGACATTACCATGGTATTAGCTATGCCTATGGATGCAACCAGTAGGGAAACTGCTCCTATTGCTCCAAGGACAATTCTTATGCTCGAGGAGGTCTTCTGCATTGATTCAAGTATATCCGTCAGACTGTCTGCGTAGAAGCCCATATCCTTAATCTGCTTTTGTATGCTCTGTACATTATTTATATCATTAACCTTGACTATAATTCTTGAATAGCCCTTAATGTTCCGGTAGTCTCCGGAGTTGTTGCTCTGATTCTTTCCTCTGTTATAGTCCTTTACTATTTTTTTGAGAGTGGAAATATCCAAAAAAACGCTGTTGTAATACTCATAGTTTCCCTCTGCCAGTATCCCCACACCTTTAATTTTATATGTCTGAGGCTTTTTCTGAGCTGCACCCTCATCTTGCAAACGCTCTTCACCGTAAGACATATCGAGAGAAAGAGTTATTCTTTCATTTAGAAGGTTTAAATCAGGTCTGCCGCCACCCATGCCATACCTTTGGATCGCCTTAGGATTATATAGATTATCCTTTACTCCAAAACCAAATACCACATTTGTATTGTCTTCACTGTTCAGAAGTCTCCCTTCAGACACCGTCAAACCCAGCTTATCCATAAATTCCGGATCGATCCCCTGAAGCTGAACATAGCCTACATATTTGCCCAGCATAATTTTTCCATGAGTCTCTATAAAGGGTATTACCGCATCTACACCGTTTATTCTGTTAAAATCAGCTGCTGCGGCATCATCCAATTCTCGCATTTTTGAAGTATTTCCTCTGCCTCCCTCAGCTTGAACATTGCCATAGTACATTCCGGTTTCCGGTGACCGTACGTTAATTGCATTTAGGCTTCCCATTCTTGATATTTCTTGCTTAAACCCTTCATTCATTCCGATACCTATAGATATCATTATAACTATTGAAGCAGTACCTATTACTACTCCCATTACAGTCAGCAGAGTCCTGGTTTTTCTTCTGAGAAGGTTTTTCAGGGTCATTCTTACTATATCGATACTATTCATCCAGTTCCATGCCCTTTCTTCTCTTAGTTTTGATCAGCCTTCTGGAAGTAAAAATCGCTGCTACAATCACAACGGTACTTATCCAGAAATATTTGTTCCTGATGGTGTTGTTCATTATTTTATCCTTTGTGCTTACGGGTTCCGGAGGCATATCTCCAGGCATATTCATAGGAGGCATTTCTACGGCGTTTATTGTAAATTCTCTCTCATATGTGAACTCTTCACCTGAAGGGTCCTCGAAGCTGAAGGTTACTTTGCCGTTAGCACTGCCTGGTTTTGTAGCTGTGAGCATTGCCTCATAGTAATCACTGGAGCCTGATTCAAAATTGCCGATAAAAGCCTGCCCGTTTTCTATCTGAAAATCACCTTCAACCTTTATCATAAGATTTGAAAGCTTTGTTTTCCCTTTGTTATAATATTGCAGACTTATAGGAGAGGGCTGTCCGATATAAACCTCAGGCGGAAGGCTTATGTCAGATGCATCCAGCTTGGATTGCTGTATTACAGGAATTCCAATCAGTTCCGCAGCTTTGTACTCTGTTCCCTCCTCATCCTGATACTCTATATTTGCGGTAATATTATAGTATTTTGGCTGGGCATCAGGAATAGTGAACATTGTAATGCTTCTTGCAGCAGTTCCTTTAGGCTTTATGGAATCAATAAAAAAAGTATTGCTGCTTCCTACGGGAGTGAATACAACATTCCCCTCTTTGTCAGAATCAATTCCTGTCAGATAAATCTTTACATTCTTTACTTCCTTTGCCATGCTTGTATTCATGAAGGTTAGGTCCAGGCTGAATTCTTCTCCTGCCCTGACAAGCTTAGGTTCAAAGTTATAATTGCTGATTATAATTTTGGGGGTAATCTTGCTGTTTCCACCATTTATATAAACACCGGCGTACTGATTTACCGAATACTTTGAGTCTGCCTTTTCTGCGTCTTCATATTCAAGGCTTATCATAATATTATAATTCATAGTTTTTGCTTCACTATTTGCATAGAGTATATATTCAAGCTTTTTTTGCTCTCCTGCCGCAAGCTCTTCAATTATCCTGACATCAGGAGATTTGGATATTATGCCGTCGTCACCCTTAATAGTTACTTTGACATTCTTTGCACTTGATTTGCCTTCGTTATAAACATCAAAGCTCAGCATAAAGTTCTCGTTTGCCTTGACTTCCTGCGGCATGACTACAATGTTGTTCAGTGTTATATTGGAGCTTTTACTCCCGCCTTGGACGTTTATAAAGAAGCTTGAATCATTTGAGTAGCTGCTGTTTCTCTGGTCCTTATAATCCATTTTTATTTTAAGGCCGTAATTTCCGCTTCCCATAGAGTCTGAAGCTATAAGATCTAAACGCATGTTTCTCTTCTCATTACCTTTTATCCTGTCAAAATACCAGCTGTCAACACCGCTGGACAAGGTAAACCCGTCTTTGCTTAAGCCGTCCACAGACAGCTTGACTCCTTTGGCATCCAGATCTCCCATATTTGATACGTTCATGCTTACCTGGAATTTCGTCCCAGCCTTTACAGGGTCAATGCTATACTTGATGTCTTCAATGATCAGCATTGGCTCATTCTTGTTATTTGTAACCTTGACAAATATTTTTTCATTGCTGGTAAAATTGCTGTTCCTTCCATTATCGTACTTAAATTCTACATTCATTTCATAGGTTTTTTCTGCAGCATAAGGCTTGACCTTCAGGTTGAAAAATACTCCTTCACTTTTTTTTGCACCTAAGCTGCTTATCGTCTGAAGCAGATTAAGGCTTTCCATTTCAAAGGGGCTGTCTTCACTATCATAAGGGATTAACTTTATACTTATGTTCTTCGCGGCATACCTGCTTTCGTTCGTTATGGTGAGGGGTATCTTCATTGTATCTCCGGCAGCTGCTGCTGGAATTGAAGTGCTTTCAATAATCAGCTTCGGCTCGTTGTCAGAACTGCCGGGGGATGATATGCTATCTTCTTCTATTTCGGTAATTGTTAAATTCTCATATATTGTCTTAGATACTTTATTTTTTTCATAGTCTAATTTTATCGGGATATTATTGCCTCCGCCCAGATATTGCAGGTTAAACTCATATGCTTCGTTGTAACCGGCATTTGTAACACTAGACCGGCTTCCTGATGCCACCTTAAAGTAATCGCTGTCTGCAATAGAGAAGCTTATATTGTCAACTTCACTGCTTTCTTCTGAAAGAGTAATGACTATAGTAAAGTAATCACCCTTAAAAATTCTTGGTACAGTGATATTATAATTGATTCCAATGTCTTCATTTAATGCAGATACCCTCATTATTGGCATGCCTGCAAATACTATTACGGCTGCCAAAAAAACAGTTAAAATTCTTCTTTTCATATTTAACCTCTACCTGCCTTTTCATTCTGTATTTCATTCTTTTCAATACTTCCGTCTTTTATATGAATTATCCTATTGGCATACTTTGCTATATCCAAGTCGTGGGTTACGATTACAAGTGTTTGCTTGTATTCTTCAGCCATGCCTGTTATCAAGTCCATTATTTCACAGGTTGTTTTTGTATCCAGATTCCCCGTCGGTTCATCCGCAAATACAAGCTCAGGATTGGAAATAAAAGCTCTGGCAATGCTAACTCTCTGCTGCTGTCCTCCGCTCATCTGAGACGGTCTGTGATTCATACGGCTTTCCAGTCCGACTGCCTTAAGCATATCTCTGGCCTTTCTTTCTCTGATACCCTTGGGCACTCCTTTAAATATCAAAGGCAGTGTTACATTTTCTAAAGCAGTGAAGTACTCAAGCAAATTGTAGGATTGAAAAACGAAGCCTATGTATTTTTGCCTAAGCTTTGTAAGCTGCCTTTCGTTCAAGCTTTCAAGGTTATAGTTTTTTATCCTTACTTGTCCTTTTGTCGGCTTTTCCAGCCCTGCCATCAAGTTAAGCAGCGTCGATTTACCCGAGCCGGAAGTCCCCAGCAAGCAGCAAACTTCTCTTTTTTCAATTCCGAAGCTTATGTTGTCAAGGGCTACAACCTTTTCCTCTCCCATCCTATATACTTTTCTTACGTTTGAGAGCTCAATGATTTTTTCCATGCCACCCACTCTTTCACAGTTAATTCTATTACTTGTCCACATATTTTAGACTAAATTTATCCAGTTTTGTTCCATTTAATGCTGCATTTTTCCAATTACTTATGAGACACTTCTATAATACCATATAATGTATTTATGTAAGGTCCTAAAATCTGCAAAAAAAAGAATTCCTCAGAAAGTCTTCCGACAATCCGGGAATTCCTCTGTTCTTATAGAACTGTTAAGACTCGGTTTTTATGCACTTGGTTTGCCCAGTTCAAATTCCTGGTGCAGTGCATTCACGGCAGCATTGGTATTTGTACTGTCTATAAGACAGGATATGGTGGTATGGGAATCTGAGGTTTGAAGCACTTCAATATTATGCTTTGCCAGTGCATTAATAGCCTTCGCCATTACACCCGGAACGCCGCGCATCTTGTTCCCGATTATAGTTACCTTGCTGCAGTTATCCTTAAGCTCGTAGTTGTAGCCGAATTTCCCGAGGGCTTTCTCCAGTTTTTCAATATTGGAATCTTCGATAATAAATACCTTGAAATCAGGATTTATATTTATCATATCAATGCTTATTCCTTCGGAAGCTATAGTATTAAAAAGCTGGTTGTCATTTTCATACTCGCCCGCCGAACCGTCAAAGCGCACCCTTACTCTTGCCCTGCCGCCTACGTGGGCTATAGCAGTTAAAAGCTTATCTCGCTTATCATACCGGTATCTACGATTCTTGTCGCAATTTGTTATCAGTGTGCCTGCTGAATTTGTCATGGTATTCTTGATGAGAAGAGGTATGTTGCTTCTCATAGCTACTTCCACTGCTCTGGGATGGATAACTTTTGCCCCGTATTCCGCCATCTGGAAAACTTCATTGTAATATATGGTATCCATAACCATAGCATCCGGCACAATCCTGGGGTCTGCGGTCATTACTCCCTCTACATCAGTGTATATTTCTACAGCTTCAGCACTTAGCGCTTCACCGATTATTGCACCTGTTACATCGCTGCCACCCCTGCCAAGGGTTGTTATATCACCTTTTTCTGACTTGCCCTGAAAACCTGCAATTATCGGTATCATATTTTTTTCTATGCAATCATATATGAATTTTGGATCGACTCTCAAAACCTCTGCATCACCAAAGCTCTCGTCTGTTATTATTCCTGCCTGCCCTCCGGTAAGCACAATACTGTCATATCCCCTCTTCTTTACGGTATTTGCCAGTATGACACAGGAAATAATTTCTCCGCAGGACATAAGCATATCCATTTCTCTTGGATTGCCTTTCACTCCAACGGAATTTGCGAGGTTTATCAGTGTGTCTGTAGCGTATGGGTCACCGTTTCTTCCGATTGCAGATACAACTACAACAGGAAATAATCCGTTTTTGACGGCATTTTCTATCTTATCTACTACCATTTCTCTTCTTTCCTGGCTTGCAACGGAGGTTCCGCCAAATTTTTGAACAAGTATTTTCATACATATATTCCTCTCTATTTAAAATTCTCAATTATCATAGGTTGGTACTGCTTGCCTTCTATTGCCATTTCCACAGTAGGTACAAGAAGCTCCATTTTGGCAACAAGCGAATTTCTCTTTGCCGTCGGATTATCTTGTCCAAAGGGTATGAAATAGTAATTCTTGAAGTTCAGGAGTACCGCCAGATTTTTTGCATTTAAACCGAGCCCATCGTTGGTAGAGATTCCGATTACAATAGACTTCCCGTTTCTTACATGGGCTTTTGCTGCCATTAATACAGGCGTATCGGTAATTGCGTTTGCCAGTTTTGCCAAAGAATTGCCTGTAGGCAATCTCCAATATACTAAACAATACTATTCCAAAAGTATTGCTGCAGTTTCGTCCATATGCGGCTTTTGCGCGTCAGACGCCAGCTCCCTGAGTTTCTTCAGGACTATTGGTACTGAGTCGGCAGAATTCTTAAGGTTCACATTATCAGGAATATCTGTGCCGTAGATTATTTTATTTCTGGTCTCCTCCAGATATTTCAAGTCCTCGAGCAGCAAATCATCAGCAGGTACGTTTCTTTTGACAATGCTTACAATGGATTCCCTTTGTGCAATTTTAGCTTTTGCTGCATTTATTGGGGTGTTGTCCTCAGACTCCAGCCCTTTTACAACCTTTTCAAGCACTGTCCACCTGTCAATGAAGAAATTTAGCTGCTTGTTTTCCTTGTTAAGCGTCATTTGCTTTTGGATGGAGACATATGGATTGTTATAGCTGGCATCAAATTTTGCCGTTACATAATTACTGTAGTATTCTGGGTTCTCATTTAAAATCAGGTCTACAAAATAATCTACAATTGCTTTGTAGCCTCTGCTTGTTCTTATATTATCCAATGAATGCAGGTATGGACAGATTCTTTTGGGATTATCCATACCGATCTTTTGCAGGAATCTAAGCAGTATATCCACCCTGCCCATGAAGTAATCCTGCAGTAAGCAGCTGTTTATCTTTTCTCTTATAAGAGCCGCCAGCTCGTAATGGTTGTTGAACTGCTGCTCAATAGAAGCAATCCTGTGCTTAAATGCCTTCTGAAGTCTTTCCAGTGCTATTTCGCCTGAAAGCACAAGACCGTTAAGCTCATCCAATATCTTGAACTCTTCCTCTGAAAGCCTTCCTATCTGCGGCTTGTAGGCAAGGTCATGCTCAACCTCTGCCCATGCATGCATAAGAGCCGAGGCTATCTGTATTTCCACCTGGGCGTGTGCAAACCTCTTGTTGTTTTCTTCCAGCTTCTCTTCTTTAATCCTGACTCTGTAGTGCACTGCATCGTAGCCTGTAAAGCGCCTTTTGAACGGATCATCCTGATGCAGCTTCTGTTCCGCATTGGGAAATCTCTTTATCTTTTCAGTGTTGAATTCCGATTCTATGAGCTTTCCTATTTCTTCTCTGTCTCCAGGAAAGTAAATAGCTATTCTGACCCCGGAAAGATCTACTATATCCCGGTATATCTGATCAATGTTCTGATACTTTTTCGCCACATTTCTTTTTATCAGCTTTTCCTTAAGGCTTTCTGGCCTTTTTGCACGATAGGTTACTATGGCTCTTATGCCGCTTCTTTGTATTATTGTTTCACAAATCATTGCCACCTGGTGTGCCAGCTCGTTGTAAAAATCATACTCCTTGGCATACCTTAGCAGAAAGCTATCAATTATACTCATATAATTTCCCCTTCTAATGTTATCAGGCTATGCTAATCGGGCTTCTATAAAAATTATACCAATTCTGTGTTTGCTGCACAACATACGTAAAATGCGAAAAAAATCTTCGCACTTTTAACATGCCTAATATTCCCTGTTGCCTAATATAATTTAATGATTCTGAATATTATAAGGTGAGTATATGGATATGAATAAAAAACTTAAAGCCGCATTGTATATAAGAGTCAGCACTGAAGAGCAGGCTATTGACGGCCACTCTGCCTCCGCCCAGGAAGAAACCCTGAAGCAGTATTGCAGCGCTTTTGGAATAGAAGTATTTGATGTGTTTATCGATTTGGGCCTTTCAGGAAAAAGCCTGAAAAACCGCAGTGAGCTGAAAAGGCTTGTTGAAGCCTGCAGCAGCGGCTGGTTCGACATGGTGCTGGTGTGGAAGATTTCCAGGCTCTCGAGGAACCTCAAAGACTTGCTATATCTTATATATAAATTTGAAAAGCAAAATTTCAATTTTAAAAGCAGCTCAGACATGT
>CAZUGK010000112.1:9227-13564 GCA_964619815.1 uncultured Clostridiaceae bacterium
CGAGAGGTTTGACACCTCCACCCCTGTAGGCAGGATGACGCTGCAGCTTCTGGGCTCAATTGCAGAGTTCGAAAGAAATACCATTGTAGAGAATGTCAAGCTGGGGCTCAGGGAATTTGCAAGAAAAGGATGCAAGGCTTCTGTAGTACTTGGTTATGACAACGTTGATAAAAGGCTCGTTGTAAATGAAGATGAGGCCAGGATCGTCAAGCTCATATTCGGTCTGTATACTGAAGGAGCCATGAATTATTCTGACATTGCCAAGTATCTGAACAGCTTGGGCTATAGAACCAAGAGGGGCTGCGAGTATAGAAGCACCGGCATAGCTTATATCCTTCACAATCCTGTCTATATCGGGATTAACAGGCATCATATGAATACCACAAGTGAATACAGCGTGCAGGGCTCACATCCGGTAATAATAGATTCAGAGCTCTGGAATAAAGCCCAGGGCATAGATCGCAGGCAACCTGATATAAAGGCAGCTAAAGCAAACAATTCCTTCACTTCATTTTCCCGGGTCAACTGTATGAAATGCAATAAACCAATGAAAATATTCTATGCATATTCCAAAGGAAAGAAATATAAGTATTTTAGATGTTGCAGCTGCTCAAACTATGTGAATACGGAAAGGCTTTCGAAAGCTGTCGCCTCTGAGATTGTGTCGCTGATAAGCAGCAAAGCTTTGCAGAAGTCGGTTTATAGCCTTATAAATCAGAGCTCCGGCGATTGCGGGCTTAAAAGCATAGAAATTGCTTCCATTGATTCCGAAATAAACCGTCTGAAAAAGAGTAAAGCCCGGTATATGAATCTTTTTGAAAGCTATAAGCTTTCAGATGAAAAAGCCTTTATGGACAGAATGGCAGAAATAGAGCATCAAATGGAAGCACTTGAAAAGAAGAAACTGGCACTTGGCAGAGCAGCTATTGCTTCCGATGAAGCGGCAGATTGTGAAGCCTACTTCGAAGGGCTTAAGGCCGGGCTGACTGCATTGGAGCCTGCTTTGCTGCATCATTTGTCAGCCTGCCTGATAAAAAGCATAGAAGCCTACAGGGATGAAATAAAAATTGTTTTGTATCTGTGAAGCTTTCCCTGTACAGGGTGCTATTACTAATATATCTATTAGCTCTTTAGGGCCTATTGGCTCAGCATCGGCTATGGTTTTTATTGAACTATGCCCTGTAATTTCCTCAAAGCGCCTTACCCAGTCTTCTGCTTTTCCGAACCTTGTGTCCATGGAAGCCGCATTAGTTGAAAATATAGGATACACATTGGCCTTCTCTTGTACCAGCTTCTCTACTTCAGGGATTAACTTATCAAAGGTACAAAAGGATCCGGTTACCGCTAATCCAATGTTCAAACCTTCAAGTTTCATAGTAAGCTCCTTTCCGCTAACTGTCACGCAGGATTTTTTGTATGGTATCATAAATGTAAACAGCCGCTGATCTGCATGCAACTTTACCCGGTATTCCCAATGCGTGAATTGTCTTTATGCCTTTCTCTGCCGCGCAGGCAAAATCAATTCCCCCGGGGGTTGATGCCAGATCCAGTAAAAAAGCATCCCTTTTGACCAGATCAAGCATCCTGCGATCCAACATCATCGCAGGAACAGTATTCACTACTACATCCATTTCACCCAAATACAGCGGAAGCTCTTTAATGGGCACGGCATTCATGCCTCTTGCATTTATCCATGCAAGATCCGAGTCCTTCCTGGCTTCCACGTAAACTGAAGCTCTCAAATCCTTCAAATACTCTGAGAGCAGCCTGCCTATCCTTCCATAGCCCAAAACGAGTACCTTGCTTCCGAACAATGTCTCCCTCGTTTCATTTATTATGATTGACAGGGCTCCTTCAGCGGTGGGGATGGCGTTTAGTATCTGATAAGCTTCATCATTATAGTAGTCAAAATATTCTATCCCGTATTTTACAGCAAGCTCCTTGGAATAGTTGTTGATTGCACCCAGTATCAGTGTCCTACCTTTTCCGAGTTTCTTAAAGAATTCCTCGATTTCAATGTCAGTGCTTGAGTACTTTGAGTTGATTTTGTACACATCCTTAGAAAACGGTACGGTACAGACTATTACATCGGAATTCTCCAGTGCTTCTTCCATATTTGAATGGTTCCTGATGTTTTTGATCTCCACTTTATCCATTCCGTAAGTAGAGACATTCATTCCGTTTTTCTCAAATATTGCTGCGAGTTCAACCAGCCTGTCATCACCGCCTACAATAAGGTATCTTGAGCTTTTCATAATTAATTCCTCCATAATACAAAACTAATATATAATATGTCATTCGAACGTCTCACGTGATTGTCCGCCATAAGTGCCATTAAACCTTTTGATAACGAAAAAAGAGCTATAAGCAATGCTTGCAGCTCTTTTTCAAACTATTTCAATATATCCGCAAAATCAATTATTATCATGTCATTTCCAACTTTTTTAATACGTTCCCATGGGATTTCAATATATCTCTTATCAATAAAAAAGGATAGTGTCCCTTTGTTTTCCGGAACTATAAGTGATTTTATCTTGCCTGTCTCAGCATCCACGACAAGGTCGCAGTCGCCAAGATATCCCAGCCTCTCGCAGTCAGGCAGCGACACAATTTCCTTCCCGCCTAATTTGCTGAACCTCATGGTATCACCTCACCAATAAATTAAATATAAATTCTATAGTTAATTATATTAATGAAGTAGACAAATATTCCAAAATTAAATGCCTGTGGAACCGAAACCTCCTGCGCCTCTTTCCGTATCCTCAAGTCTGTCTGTCTCCTGGAGCTTTACATTGATTACAGGCATGAATACTATCTGTGCTATCCTGTCTCCAGGCTTTATGGTATATTCCCTGTTTCCGTGATTGATAACCGGACATATCAGCTCACCGGTATAATCCGAATCTATCACTCCGACGCAGTTAGCCATGGTTATCCCGTGCCTGCTCGCCAGTCCGCTTCTGGGAAACACAAAGCCTCCGATGCCGCTGTGAGGAATTTGTATGGCTATTCCGGTATTTATCTTTACTATCTCACCGGGCTTAACAGTTATTTCCTCCGGTATGCACGCACATAAATCCATGCCTGCAGATCCTGGTGTTGCATATTCGGGTACCTTTGCTTCCAAACCTTTATCTGCGCTTGTCCTTATATACTTCATAATTACCTCTTCCAATGCAGTTCCTCCTCAGAGAATTGTGTAAAGTTCATTATTTAAACATTTTTCTTAGGTCAGTGTTCTTTTCAATGCTGCCTATTACTGCAGCCCCCATGTTATCAGTGTCGAATATGTGCTTTATAATGTCGTTTACGCTGTCCATATCCACATTATCTATTCTTTCCAGCACTTCTGCCGGTGAGTATATCTTCTCAAGCAGAAGCTCTGACTTGCCGATGGAAATCATTCTGCCACTCGTGCTCTCCAAGCCAAGAATATAGCTGCCCTTGAGCTGCTCCTTGGAATCATACAGCTCTTCTTCAGTAATACCCGTTCTCTTTACTTCGCTGATCTCTTCCATTATAAGCTTTGCTACGCTATTCAGATTATCCGGTTTTGAACCTGCGTATATGGAAAATAACCCGCAATCTTCAAAGGAGGACGGATAAGAGAATACCGAATATGCAAGACCCCTGTCCTCTCTTATTTTCTGGAAAAGCCGTGAACTCATGGCTCCGCCGAATATGTTATTCAAAATCAGCATTGGATAATAGGTCTCACTTTTTATATCTACACCGTTGAAGCCCATGCAAAGGTGCACCTGCTCGGTTACCTTGCTCTTAAGCGTATATTCGGGTTCAAATTTTGGCATTATGATATGGGCTCCGTTGTAATTCCTGCGTTCTGCCCTATCAAAGCAGCTTTTTATCTTCTTCACAGCATCACTGTGCTTAAAATTACCTACTACAGAAATAACTATATTCTGGGGTATGTAGTTTTCATTGAAGTACTTGACTATTTTTTCCCTCGAGAGATTACTCAAGGATTCCTCTGTTCCCAGTATGGACATACCGAGTGGATTGCCTGACCATACAGCCTGGCTGAAAAGATCATGAACCAGATCCTCAGGGGAATCCTCATACATATTTATTTCTTCAATTACTACTCCTCTTTCCTTGTCTATTTCATCAGGAGCAAAGTTTGAATTGAAAAACATGTCCGACAGGACATCCAGAGCTATGTCAAAATGCGTATCCAATACCTTGGCATAAAAGCAGGTGCATTCTTTTGAAGTAAATGCATTAAGCTGTCCGCCTATTTTATCTATGGCATTGGCAATTTCCTTGGCTGATCTGGTCTTGGTACCCTTGAAAAGCATATGCTCAATAAAATGAGAAAT
>CAZUGK010000113.1:0-352 GCA_964619815.1 uncultured Clostridiaceae bacterium
ACTTTACAGGTGATTATAAGGCCTTCATCAAGACTCTTTATGCCAAATATGAAATTGAAGAGCTGAAGATTATTGCAAGGGCTGTTTACAACGGGAAAGATGCAGCGGACTTTAAAAGCAGTGCTTTCATAGGGAAGTTCAGCCATATTGATCATAACAAGATTTTGGAGGCTAAGTATATAAGAGATATTATATATGCGCTTCGTGACTCCGACTTCTATGAATTCCTGGCTCCTCTGGTTGATGGAGATTTCACCGAGAACCCGTTCAGGTTTGAAATGGTCATGGATATGTCTTACTACGCCATACTGCAGAGGGAGTGGAGCAAGCTTTCCAAAAGAGATATCGGCAT
>CAZUGK010000113.1:362-8541 GCA_964619815.1 uncultured Clostridiaceae bacterium
TGCTCAGGGGATTATTGCCGATCTGCTGAATATCCAGTGGATATACAGGGGTATTAAATTTTACAGGCTCAGTCCCGAGGAACTGTTGAACTACACAATTAATATAGGCTACAGGCTGAATTTCAATACGGTGAAGACATTATGCTATTCAAAAAGCCTTGAGGAGTTCTTCCGGATTGTGAAAGCCACCAGATACGGTTTCTTGTTCAAGGAGGATGAAACCACCGACATATATATGGAGAGAAGAATGCAGCGGCATATATATTTTGAGCTTAAAGCTCTCGCGAGGAACTATAATCTTTCAATAATAAATGCTTTTGCGTTTATTATATTCCTGGAGTATGAGGTCAGGGACATAATCTCAATAGTCGAAGTTATAAGGTATAAAATACCGGTGGATCAAGCGCAGAAATATATTATAAAAAAGCTCTAAGAGGGGGGGAGAATAATTGGCTGTAGAGAGAATGAAAATAGTGAGTATTGTAGGAAAGCTTTCGGATTTAGACAGGGTTTCACGCTTAGTCGTAGTTAACGGCCGTACCCATATTCTGAATGCTCTTTCAGAGTTGAATTCCAATAGCCTGAATCTATCAGCCTCAAAGGAGCATATGCAGGCTCTGCAGGAATTGGCTCATATAAAACCCTATAATGGCAGGAAAGATTTTTCCAAGGACGAAGCAATGCTGAAATCCTTCCATAAGCTATTCGATCTGAAACCTGAGATATGTGAAAAGCATCTAAGCATTGGAGAGGATTATGAAGAAGTAATGGCAGAGCTGAGAAAGGTTTATGACAATCTCAGGGATATTGCCGAAAGTATGGATGAGAAGAAAGCTAACATAGAAAAGCTGCAGCTTTATCTGGATAATACGGAGTATCTGAAAAATAGCGGATTAAGGATAGAAGAATTGAAAAATATGAACTTCATAAGATTCAGACTGCTGATGCTCTCCAATGAGAACTTCAGGAGGCTGGAGCTGAACTTTGAAAATGTGCCTTCGGTAGTATTACAAGTGGCTGCTGTTGAAGGAAATGTAGTGATTGCCGTATTTACGCCGGAGGAACTCAGTGAGGAAGCTGAAAGGTTCTTTATATCCCTGAACTACAGGGAGCTTGAGCTGCCTCAGGGATACAGCGGGACAGTACAGGATGTAAAAAAGCAGCTGCAGAGTGGGATCTATGAAGAGAAGAAACAGGTAGAAGAGTACAAGAAATCTGTTCTGGAGATTAAGGATAAGTATAAGGTTGCAGTAACCAAGGCATACACGTTGCTGGAGCTTCTGAAGAAGGCTGAGGAAGTTAAGCAGGATGCCGCTCTGGGACATAGCATGTTTTTTATGTTTGGTTTTGTGCCTGAAAGCGAAATGAAAAATATGAGGGAGGAATTCCTGAGAAACTTCGGAGACAGCATTGTATTGGCAGCAGATGATGTGGAGGACCGCAGGTCAGGAAATGCACCACCTACAAAAATCAATAACAATATTTTGTTCAGGCCTTTTGAAACACTGATAAGCATGTATGGTACTCCCAGCTATGGGGAAAAGGACCCTACGCCTTTCTTCGCAGTTTCTTATATGCTGCTTTTTGGGGCGATGTTCGGTGACCTGGGCCAGGGCCTGGTAATTCTATTAGGCGGGCTTTTTATGAGCTATAGAATGGTGAATAAAAGCTTTGGAGGCATATTGTCAAGACTGGGAGCCAGTTCCATGATTTTCGGAGCTTTATACGGAAGCATATTCGGCTCGGAGGAACTGATAGAACCACTGCTTATAAGGCCTATGGCAAATATCAATACCATGCTTATAAGTGCCGTAGTCCTTGGAGTAATACTAATAACCATAAGCTACTTATACAGCCTGATGAACCATTACAGATCAAGAAATATAGAAGAAGGGCTTTTCGGCAGGGAAGGGCTGGCTGGCTTTCTATTTTTCCTCACACTGGTATTTGGCATATTGGGCGAAGCCACAGGCAGAATGAGCGTGGGAATAGACCTCCCCCTGGGAGTAATGGCAGTGCTGCTCTTGATAATGGTGTTTAAGCAGCCTTTGACAGGCCTGATTACAGGGCATAAACTATACGAGGAATCACCCGGGGACTATTATATAGAAGCAGGGTTCGGAGTAATAGAGACAGTGCTTTCGGTTGCATCAAACATAATATCCTTTATCAGGGTAGGTGCTTTTGCCCTTAACCATGTGGGATTGTATATAGCTTTTGCTACTATGGCTGAGATGCTGAACTCCAAGGCAGGCAGTATTATAGTCCTTATTATTGGTAATATTATAATAATCGGGTTGGAAGGACTTATTGTCTTCATCCAAAGCCTTAGGCTTGAATATTATGAGCTTTTCAGCAAGTATTACTCGGGATATGGTGTGGAATACAAGCCGGTGGGCCTGTTCAACAGAGACAATACAGACATTTAGGATAAGAAGGGGCGGGTAAGCGCCCGCCCGCTTTGATGATATTTTTACATGAAATGTAATATAATTAGGAGGCGAAGAAATGTATACAATATTGGTAATTGCTATTGGGATAGTGTTGTTTACAATAGGCTTGGGAGTAATATTATACCGTTCATCAGGTGAATTGAAGGGGCGGAAAATCAGGAACATATTAAGTGCGAGCTTGGTTTCCTATATGTTTTTAATTGCCCTATTCCTTTTTGTACTTACACCTGATATTGTGCACGCAGCACAGGATAACAACCCCAGCGCCGGTTTGGGCTTCATTGCAGCAGGTCTTTCGACAGGGCTTGCCACTATAGGGGCAGGCTATGCAGTTGGTGCAGTAGGCTCATCAGCTTTGGGGGCAGTATCCGAAAACCCGAGGATACTCGGAAAAACATTGATATTTGTGGGTTTGGCAGAAGGTATAGCTATATACGGACTGATAATATCAATAATCATACTGGGTCGATTGTAACTAAGGCTTCTTTTAAGTGTATTAACGGTCAAGGAAGCCTTAGTTGAAACTCGCTTACGGAGCATGACAAATTAAGGTGGAATGTATGCTCCTACTCGTTATAAAGGAGGACATCATGAAATTTTTCCTTTTAAGCGATAATGTTGATACTCTGACGGGTTTGAGGCTTGCAGGAATAAAAGGAGTATTGGTACATGAAAGAGATGAAATAATTGCTGCTCTTAACGACGCATGCAGCAATAATGAAATAGGCATACTCCTGGTTACAGAGCTGCTGGCAGAAAAGGTTCCTGAAGAGCTTAAGGATATACGGCTGGATACGACCAAGCCTGTAGTCACAATTATTCCTGACAGGCATGGGGAAAGGCGCAGAAGTGATTATATAACCAGCTACATTAAAGAGTCCATAGGGCTGAAGATTTGAGGTGATAAGCTTTGGCAGTTTCGGTTGAAGATAAAATAGAACTTTTCAGAAACATGATATTCAAGGATATAGAGGAAGCTTCCTCTGAAAAAAGGCATAGAGCTATTGAAAGCTTTGAACAGGAAAAAAGCACGCTTCAGCATGAAGTAGAAGCAAAGAAAAATCAAATTTTGAAAGAGGCTGAAAAAAGGGCGGAAAAGGAGAAGCAGCAGATTATTGCAAAGGCAAAGTCATTGGTATATCACGAAATGCTTGAGAAAAGGCAGCAATTCATTAATGAAATAACAGAACTGCTGCTGCAGGAAGCCAGGAACTTTGTGTCCGAAGAAGGGTATAGGGAATATCTTTCAAAAAGCCTCGCCAAGGCAGCTGCTGCTTTTGAAAAATCAGATTCAGTTCAGTTGTATTTTACCAAGAGGGATTTGGAAGCTTTAAAGGAGTTCATAGATCAGAGCATAGCTTCCGGGGAATTGAACGGCAGATATATGATAGCGGAAGCAGAGCCTAAAATTATCGGAGGCTTCTATGCGGAGGATAGCAAGCAGGAAATGCAGGTGGACTACACCTTGAAATCCTTGATTGGAGAAAACCGGGAACTGATTGGCAGCAACATATCCCGAAGGCTGAACGAGGTGCAGAACAATGGATAATAAAAGAGGAAAAATTGTATACATAAACGGGCCTGTTGTCAGGGTCGTTGGGGTTGAGGACCTTAAGATGAGGGAAATGGTGCTTGTAGGGAACAAACAGCTTATCGGAGAAGTAATCTCTGTGGATAAGGAGACAGCAACCATACAGGTATATGAGGAAACAACAGGGCTTATGCGGGGAGAGGGAATAATCTCCACAGAGAGGCCTTTATCGGTAAAGTTGGGACCGGGAATAATAAAAAATATATTTGACGGGATAGAACGCCCCCTGTTAAAAATGTACGAAACAGGCACAGCATTTATACCTGAAGGGATCGGAATGATTACGATAGACGAGGAAAAGCTGTGGGATGCAGAAATACTTGTAAAGGTCGGAGACGAGCTTAAAGCGGGGAGCATATATGCAAAAGTGCAGGAGACATCTCTTGTTGAGCACAGGCTGATGGTTCCGCCGGGTGTGAGCGGCAGGGTAATTTTTGCAGAAAACAGCGGGAGCTATAATATTGAGCATGTGCTTGTAAAGCTGGAAACGGAGCAGGGAGTTTATGAGCTGAAAATGTATCAGCTGTGGCCTGTAAGGGATGCCCGCCCTGTCAACCACAGAAACCCAATAGCAAAACCGCTGGTTACAGGTCAAAGGGTAATAGACTCCTTCTTCCCTTTGGCCAAAGGAGGTACTGCTGCTATTCCCGGAGGATTTGGAACAGGGAAAACCATAACCCAGCACCAGCTTGCTAAATGGAGCGATGCTGATATTATCGTCTACATTGGGGTTGGTGAAAGAGGAAACGAAATGACGGAGGTGCTTGAGGACTTCCCGAAAATAGAGGACCCCAGAAGCGGAAAATCCATTATGGAGAGGACAGTGCTCATCGCAAATACCTCCAATATGCCTGTTGCAGCGAGAGAAGCATCAATATATACCGGAATAACTATAGCAGAGTACTTCAGGGATATGGGCTACAATATTGCTATAATGGCTGATTCCACCTCCAGATGGGCTGAAGCCTTAAGAGAGATTTCAGGAAGGCTTGAAGAGATGCCTGCAGAAGAAGGCTATCCGGCCTATTTGCCCTCAAGGCTTGCCCAATTCTATGAAAGGGCAGGGGATGTAGAAGCTTTGGGCGGAAGGGATGGCTCGATAACGATAATAGGAGCGGTATCACCGGCAGGGGGAGATTTTTCGGAGCCGGTAACCCAGAATACAAAGAGAGTAGTCAGTACATTCCTGGCTCTTGACAAATCACTGGCATATTCAAGACACTATCCTGCTATTAACTGGCTCAGGTCCTACAGCGGATATGTAACAGACCTTTCCGCCTGGTATGAGGAAAATGTGGCGGCTGATATGCTGGAACTTAGAGCAAAATTACTCAGGCTGCTGCAGGAGGAAGATAAGCTTATGGAAATAGTCAAGCTTGTGGGAGAGGATATACTGCCTGACGACCAGAGGCTGACACTGGAAGTATCCAGGGTAATTAAGGTAGGCTACCTCCAGCAGAATGCATACCATAAGAATGACGCTCATGTATCCTTGAAAAAGCAGTATAAGATGCTTAAGGTAATAGATAGGCTGTACGATAGGGCCTATAAATGTGTAAAGCTTGGTGCCCCAATATCAAAGGTAAAGAATGATGAGCTGTTTTATAAAATTACAACGATGAAGTATGACGTTCCGGAAGATAAATTGGAAATGTTCGATGAATTGATAAAAGAGATAGACAGTTTCTATGACAGCTTGGAAAACATGTACAGCAAAGAGGTGAGCAGGCAATGAGATTGAAGTATTTAAAGCTGCAAAAGGTTGAAGGACCGCTCATCATACTTAGCGGAGTCAAAGAGGCCGTATTTGGTGAAGTCGTGGACATAGAAGTAGAAGGGCAGGGTCATAAAAAGGGCAAGGTCGTACAAATAGATGGCGACAGGGTTATAGTGCAGGTTTTTGAAGGCACCTCAGGTATTTCACTTAACAATGCCAGTGTAGCTTTTACCGGAAAACCGATGGAAATCCCACTGTCAAAGGATATACTCGGAAGGACCTTCAACGGTATCGGCGAGCCGATAGATGGAGCAGGCTTTTATTCAGACAGGAAGTATGATGTAAATGGGCGTCCCATTAATCCTGTAGGAAGAAAGTATCCCAGAAACTATATAGAAACAGGAATTTCCTCAATAGATGGCCTTACTACCCTGGTTAGGGGACAGAAGCTGCCGCTGTTTTCCGGAGACGGGCTGCCCCATAACGAGCTTGCAGCTCAGATAGTAAAGCAGGCAAGGATATCGGGGGATGATGAAGGTAATTTTGCGGTTGTGTTTGCTGCAATGGGTATAAAGCATGATGAGGCGGACTTTTTCAGAAAGCAGTTTGAACTGTCCGGAGTCACAAACAGGGTCGTAATGTATTTAAACATGGCGGATGATCCTATTGTGGAGAGAATCACCACACCCCGCTGCGCACTGACTGCAGCTGAACACCTGGCATTTGAGCATAATATGCATATACTTGTAATCATGACTAACATGACCAACTACAGTGAAGCTTTGAGAGAGCTTTCAGCATCCAGGGAGGAGGTACCTTCAAGAAAGGGCTACCCCGGGTATTTATACTCCGACCTTGCAAGTCTTTATGAACGTGCCGGAATGATAAAGGACTCAAAGGGAAGCATAACACAGATACCCATACTTACAATGCCTAATGATGATATAACCCATCCGGTGCCGGATCTGACCGGATTTATAACTGAAGGGCAGATTATACTATCCAGGGAACTTCATCAGAAAAATATATATCCTCCCATAAATGTACTGCCTTCTCTTTCCAGACTGCAAAAGGAAAGTATAGGGGAGGGCTATACAAGAGAGGATCATCCTGATGTTGCCAACCAGGTATTTTCAGCATATTCCCATGTACAGGATGTAAGGTCGCTGGCACAGGTAATCGGAGAAGACGACATTTCAGAAATGGATAGAAAATACATGGAGTTCGGGAGACAGTTTGAACAGAAATTCCTCAACCAAGGCTTTGAGGGTAATAGAAGCATGCAGGATACTCTGGATATTATGTGGGAGCTTTTGGCGCTGCTCCCACGATCGGAGCTTGACAGGATCAAACCGGAACTGCTTGATAAGTATTATGGTAAGAGGTAAAGAAAATGATAGAAGTCACTTATACTAAAACGAGCCTGATGGCTGCCCAGAATTCTCTTGAGCTTTCGGAAAAAGGTTTTGAACTGCTGGATAAAAAAAGAAATGTGCTTATAATGACGATGATGAGCTTTATTGAAAGGGCTGAAGAAATTCAGAAGAAGGTGGCTGTAGTATTTGCTGACGCATATGACGCCTTGCGGACTGCCAATATAACAATGGGTATAAGCAATGTAGAGCAGATAGCACAGTCAATACCTGAGGCAGCA
This sequence comes from uncultured Clostridiaceae bacterium, assembly GCA_964619815.1. Taxonomy (GTDB): domain Bacteria; phylum Bacillota; class Clostridia; order Lutisporales; family Lutisporaceae; genus BRH-c25. Next base: position 7,778 of record CAZUGK010000113.1, read on the forward strand.
GGCTTTGAAGTGCTGGAAAAAAGCATTATGGGGGTTGAAATACCTGAAATAAAGCATGAGGAAGAGGAGCTTACCCATTACTATAGCTTTTATCATACCAATACAGCTCTTGATGTTGCAATGCAGAAGTTCCATGAGGTAAAGCTTCTGCTGTACGAGCTCTCAGAAGTTGAAGATTCTGTTTACAAGCTGGCTATGGAGGTAAAGAGGACACAGAAAAGGGCAAATGCCCTGCAGAATATACAGATACCCAAATACAAGGAAATGGTGAGTAGGATACTGGAGGTACTGGAGGAACGTGAAAGGGAAGACTTCTTCCGGCTGAAAGTGGTAAAGAAAAAGGGTGAAAAGAAAGCTGCCGTTACACGGTAGCTTTCCTATATCGGCATTTATTTATCAAATTTAATAAAGTAAATGATTTGGAGGTCTACTTAAATGAATAAGCAGGTAGATTGTGTAGGCGACATGTGTCCGGTGCCCCTGATAAAGGCGCAGATTCAATACAAAAAAATAAAGCCCGGTGACAGCATAACCGTAGTCACTGATCATAGCTGCACCTCACAAAATCTCAAAGAGGCTTTTAAAAAATTTGCTTGCGAGATAGAAGTAGAAGAAGAAAACGGGATATGGGAGATAACTATTAAGAAGATGGGCTAACAGAAGGTTTTTCTCCCGTATTTTTTTATAAAGGTAATAAATTCTTTAATGTGGGGCTGAGAAGCCCTGCTTTTGTGATATATGGCACAAATTTCACAAACCGGTTC
>CAZUGK010000113.1:8551-13371 GCA_964619815.1 uncultured Clostridiaceae bacterium
TCCTTTATTGGCAGAGTCTTTAATAAGTTGGTATGCAGTTCTTTTTTTACAGAGGTAGCCGGGATAATTGAAACACCATGGTTAGCTATTACGGATGCTTTTATGGACTCAATAGAGGCCAGTTCCATTTCTATATTCAATTTTTCAATCGGAATATCATCCCTTATAAACATTTCTTCGACAAATTGTCTTATACTGCTTCCGCTTGACCCGATTATAAAAGGTAAAGCTGCAATTTCCTTCAATGAGATAGAATTCCTAGCTATCACACGGCTGCTGGAAAATACAAATATCAAATTAATGTCGGTTATACTGATACATTCAATCTCATCCATATTTATTTTTGAATCTATGAAACCAATATCGGCACTAAAGTCTAAAACATGCTCAATAATATTTCTGCTATATTCATTTTTTATTGAAAATCTGGTATCAGGGTGACTTTTCTTATATAAGTGCAGGGTACAAGGCAGGAGATATTCCCCAACACTGTTGCAGGAGAATATTTTAATCTCCTGGAGCTCTGCTTTCCTGCACTGTTCAAGCTCTTTAAGCATATTTTCATAAATGTTTACCAATGCCTCAGCATAGCTCAATACAATTTCGCCTTCCTCAGTCAACTCCACACCTTTATTGCTTCTTAACAAAAGCTTTGTATTTAAAGATCTCTCTAGAGATTGAAGCTGCTGGCTTAAGGCTGATTGAGTCATGTGTAATTTTTTGGATGCTTTAGAGATGCTGTCCTGCTTAACTGCTTCGATAAATGAAGTAAGATAATCTATCTGCAAATCAATCACCATCCTTATCCTAGTGTATTAACATAATTATAGACTATTTCGCTTTAGGGGTACACAATTTTTCTTGATTATTTTATGTATAACAAACTCTTATTGTACATCAGAAAGGCTAATGACAAAAGAAAGATTGTTTGTTTTATAATTAACATATAAGCGCGCGGTGAATAAAGTGTTATATGTTAATCGGTTAACAATTTGATCGGAGGGTGAAAGTATGACTGAAATATCAAGAAAAGAATTTCTCAAAGGAGTAGGAAAGGCAGTTGCCGGAGTAACAGTTGTAGGTACTTTAGGATCTGTATTGACAGGATGTTCAACTCAAGAAGCTACAGCTGAAGCTTCACCTGCACCTGCAACACCGGAGAAACCCCAGTGGCCATTTCCATATAAGAAAATAGATGCAGATAAGGCTGCTGAAAGGGCTTTTAAGGCATACAAAGAAAAAGGCGGGTGAGGTATCGGAGTTTCCGAAGGGTTCTTCGGCACGTTAGCAGATGAAGTTGGGTATCCGTTCAATCAAATTCCACCAGAAGCATTTATAAGTGCAGCTGGAGGGTTCGGACAAGCCACTCTTTGCGGTACTATAGCTGTAGGAGCAGCTTGCATAGGCAGTGTGTGCGATGCGGACACATCAAAGAAATTACTGGCAGAACTTTCAAAATGGTATAAACAGGCAAGCTTCCCGAGTTATCAGCCGGAAGGTCTTAACCTGCCTCAAACAGTGTCTGACTCTGTATTATGCGAAGAGTCAGTTGGTAAATTCATGGAAGTAAGTGGATTTGAGTATGGCAGTCCTGAAAGAAAAAGCCGTTGTGCGGCTGTTGCAGCTGAGGTAACTAAGAAGGTTTTTGAACTGCTGAATGCACAATTGGCATAACATTTAAACAGCATTTCAGTGAAATTCCCCTTTCAGGTGGAGAATGTCTCCACCTGAACCATTTTAATAGATTAAGCTTTAATGCAGATAAAGGAATTGTTTATATGTGAAATAAAGAGGATGGGAGGGAAGGCTATGGGTTTCGGACGAATTGGTGCAACAGAACTAATACTTATATTGGCTATAGCGCTTGTGATTTTTGGACCTGCTAAACTGCCTGAAATTGGGAGAACGTTTGGGAAAGCCATAAGAGAATTCAAAGCTCAGGCAAATAAGGTTACTGAAGATTTAAAGGTTGATTCCGATGATGAAAAGAAAAACTAGCAGTCCGGATAATGAGAAAAACTTAACCTTGGTCGAACACCTGGCAGAATTAAGGAAGAGAATAATATACTCTGCAATAGTATTTATTTTGGCTTCGAGCTTCTGTTACAGTTTTGCCGAAAAGATAATCGATAATATAATCGATATAGCAAGGAACGTTGAATTTGTATTCATAGCCCCTGCTGAGCTTTTATTATCTTATATCAAGCTTTCTGTAATAGGCGGGCTGATTATATCAGCACCATTTTTGATATTTCAGATCTGGCTGTTTGTGATACCGGGATTGAAGCGTAAGGAAAAAAGATATATCCTGTTTTCTTTGCTTCTGGGGAGTGTATTTTTTATTGCCGGTGTGACCTTTGCATATTTTGTGGTTGTACCTACAATGATTGTTTTCTTTATAGGGTTCCAAATAGAAGCAATAAAGCCTATGATTAGCTTTAACAGCTACTTAAGCTTTGTCCTGAGTACCATTTTTACCTTTGGGGCAATTTTTGAGCTGCCCATTCTGATGGTTCTTTTAAGCCGGTTCGGGATTCTTAAAGTCAGCTTTTTAAAGCAAAATCGTAAGTTTATTATACTGATAATCTTTGTATTGGCTGCAATATTGACACCGCCTGATGTAATTTCCCAGATAATTCTGGCGGGACCCATGATTCTGCTTGCTGAGATTGGTATCTTTTTAGCCGGTTTGGCGGAAAAGAAGATAGTAAATGATACATCGGATGAGGAATAAATGAGTAAAAATGTAAAGGAGATAGCATAAAATGAAGAAAATAATATCTTTAATTTTAATATTATTATTACTGGTTACTGCCCTGGCAGGATGTTCGGGAGGAGCAAACGAAACAACTGCAGCCCCGGAAAAAGAAACAACTAAAGTTGAAGAAAACAATACAGAGGCTGCTAAAGAAGAGGTTAAGACGGAAGAAAAAGCGGAAGAAAAACCTGCTGCAGAGGCAGTAACCTACAAGGATGGTACCTATGAAGGAGTAGGGGAAGGCATGCATACAATAAAAGTAGCTGTAGAGGTTGCAGGCGGTAAAATAACTAAGGTTGAAATTAAAGAGCACGAAGAATCAAAGGGAGTTGCTGAACCGGCTTTAGAGCAAATTCCGGCAGCTATCGTTGAAAAGAATTCACCTGATGTGGATGTAGTAGCAGGTGCAACAATGGCAAGCGAAGGTATTATAAATGCTGTTAAAAACGCTTTGGAAGCTGCAAAATAATGTCGCTGCTTGAAAAAGCACGGATAAAACAGGCCAAGCCTTATTAAGCAGTTTTAGTGAATGGGTTCTGCATTTTATAGGACTCATTCCTTTTAATCTGCTCATTAGAGGTTTCCTATGAAAATGGAGAATTGGCATGTATATCGGATGATATAGATGCTACACCTCCAACCCCAGTTAAATGCTGTACAGATTAATAAACTTGTTTTTAATATAATGATATACCCGTTTGATCAAGTCAGACGGGTATATGCTAGTTGCAAAGAAACGAGGACCATCCTTTTTTTGTCGTTGTAAGTATGATCAAGTTTGTTATACAATTAACATAATGAGCCCACAGTAAGTGATATATTGTGTTTCAATCGATTAACAAGTTAATTGGAAGGTGAAAAGTATGGCTGAAATAAAAACATCCATAGCTATACAGCCAAAGAAGAAAAAGGTCAATCAAATACCGTTTGGAGTAGCGCTTCTGATTGCTATTATAGGTATAGGCTTTTTTATAGGGAATCAGCAGCCTAAGTCGGCGCTTTTGTGGGTATTGGGAGTTGCAGCCGGATTTATTTTACAAAGATCAAGGTTTTGTTTTACAGCTTCCTTGCGAGACCCCGTGTTAACAGGAAGTACCTCTTTGACAAAGGCTGTGATAATCGCAATCGCAACTGCTACTGTTGGTTTCGCAGCACTTCAATATACAGCTGCGGCTAAGGGAGCTGTTATACCGGGAAATATTTATCCGGTGGGAATTCACACTGCAGTAGGAGCTACACTGTTCGGAACCGGAATGGTTATAGCGGGAGGCTGTGCTTCAGGAACGCTTATGAGAGTCGGGGAAGGCTTCTTAATGCAAATGCTTACGTTGGTATTCTTTATAATAGGGTCTCTTTGGGGAGCTAAGGATTTTGGGTGGTGGTCAATTAAATTCATGCCTGAAAAAGGAGTATTTCTACCTGATATTTTAGGCTGGCCTTTAGCAATAATACTACAATTTGCATTATTAATAGCAATTTTTATATTAGCTGATTGGTTTGGAAACAGAAAAGTGAATGAATAAGGTTACTATCTGAGGAGGAAGCAAAAATGGCAGAAATTAGATTGGCTTGCTTGGGAGAGGCCTGCCCTGTACCATTGATTAAAACGCAGAAGAAGATGGGCACTATGAGGGTTGGAGAGGTTTTGATAGTGGAAATAGACCATAGCTGTGCTATGAAAAATATACCTGAATGGGCAAAGAGAGCAGGACACAATGTTGATATAGAAGAGGTTGCTGACGGACAGTGGGAAGTATGCATTGAAAAAATAAGATAATCATCCCTTTAAATATACATGGAGGTAAATTCATGGATATAAAAAACAATGTTTACTATAAAAGATTTCTGAAGGAACCGTGGCCATATACAGCAGGTGCGGTGCTGCTTGGACTGCTGAGTATCGGAATGCTTGCATTTACGGGAAATGCATGGGGGATAACATCCGCCTTTGCTACCTGGGCAGCATGGATATATCAAGCTATAGGCGGGCATCCTGAAGTATGGTTTTACTTTCAGCAAGAGAGTAATGCAGCAGAATTATGCAGAGGATTTTTAGAGGATA
>CAZUGK010000114.1:0-13361 GCA_964619815.1 uncultured Clostridiaceae bacterium
GAGCATGCGGCTGTTAACCGCAGGGTCGTTGGTTCGAGTCCAACTTGGGGAGCCATTTTTATTTTTGTTTTCGAACTAAAAAAGATATGATGAATCATAGAATATCATTCATCATATCTTTTTATTTTCAGGCATATTATTTTTGATGATCCAAGTCGGTGATTCCCCTTTTAATATGATAATACATGGCAAGCGCCGCACCATCGGCATCCCGCTGCTTAATAAAATTTGCGATTTTTTCGTGGTTGGTCAATGCGTTTTCTGCTGAGAGTTTTTGCGTACCTACATATACTGCAGTATTTATGGCATCGCTGATGGAAGCCTCAATAGCGGGCAGCATTGTCTCAATTACACTGTTGTGTGTTGCTTTTGCAATAGCTGCGTGAAACCGCTGATCTGCTGCCGAATAAGGCATTCCCGCTGCTATCTTTTCTGAACATTCCTTCTCACATGCAATAATTTCCTGGATTTCCCCATCGCTTGCACGTTCCACTACCATACGCACATTTGCGGGTTCAAGTATCAGGCGCATTTCGAACCAGTTACGGACCAAGCTTTTTTTATCCTCCAAATAAGAAATGCCAAAGGGATCATTCTGCGCGCCCGGCTGTGCTGCAACAAATGTACCACGGCCGCGGTCTATTGTTAACACACCGTTTGCAACAAGTATTTTTACGGCTTCACGTATTGTTGTCCGGCTTACACCCAGTTCTTCTGCCAGTTTATGCTCGTTGGGAAGCTTATCATTTGGTTTATATTTTTTCTCAAGAAAAATCATATCACTGATTTGTTTTGCAATGTTTTGTGAAATAGGAATAAAATCGTTGGACATTTTATTTCTCCCTCTCAAATCTAATTTACAAAGACATTATACCACATTGCATACTAAAATCCATTATTTATAATCTGAGAGGTAGTATCACCGCGATAAAGATCTTACTAAAACGTTGACATAAAGCTTAAATAAGTATAAAATCTGTTTAAGACATCATACAACTATATGATTATCTATCTAAATATAACTATTATGCCTTAATTGGTTTACATAGACATCATACAACGTTTGTTTTTCTGAGGCAGTAAATAGTTAAGTTATATAAACTATGACGGAGGGAAAAAATATGAGAAGTGATCAAATGAAGTCAGGCGTGACAAGAATTCCGCACAGATCCTTATTCAAGTCACTGGGATTGACAGACGAAGAGATTCGCCGCCCTATGATTGGAATTGTAAATTCGCAAAATGATATTATTCCTGGGCACCTGCATCTGGATGACATTGTAGAAGCTGTCAAAGCGGGAGTTAGAATGGCTGGAGGGACACCGTTCCAATTCCCGGCAATCGGAGTGTGTGACGGCATTGCAATGGGGCATAAAGGAATGAAGTATTCACTAATAAGCAGAGAACATATTGCTGACTCTGTAGAAATTATGGCAATGGCGCATCCATTTGATGCACTGGTGTTCGTGCCCAACTGTGATAAAATAGTTCCCGGTATGCTCATGGCTGCATTAAGATTGAATATCCCAAGTATTTTTATAAGCGGCGGACCTATGATGCCGGGTTTCTATGACGGTAAAAAGATGACGGTTTCCAACGCATTTGAAGCAGTAGGAGCAGCAGGTGCAAATAAGCTTACTCCAAAGGATATTTTGGAGATAGAAGACTATTCCTGCCCCGGCTGCGGTTCCTGTGCAGGAATGTTTACAGCAAACTCTATGAATTGCATGACCGAGATTATTGGCCTCGGGTTGCCAGGAAACGGCACAATACCTGCTGTAAATGCAGCTCGTATACGTCTTGCCAAAGAAGCAGGAATGAAAATAATGGAACTGCTGGAGAAGAATATCCGGCCGCGTGATATAGTAACTCCTGATTCGCTGCACAATGCACTGACTGCTGATATGGCCCTTGGCTGCTCAACCAATACTGTACTGCATCTGCCTGCCATAGCGCATACTGCGGGAATCAAAATCAATCTGGAGGATATCAATAAAATAAGTAAGTCAACTCCTCATCTGGTTAAGCTCAGCCCTGCAGGCCCGGACTGCCTGTTTGACCTTTGGCAGGCCGGCGGTCTTCCTGCACTTCTGAAGGAATTGGACGAATATGGCTTGATCCGGACTAATTGCATGACGGTAACAGGCAAAACTGTTGCAGAGAATATAAAGGATGCTTGCGTGAAGAATTTAGAAGTTATCAGAAGCCTCGATGATGCATATTCCCCTGATGGAGGGCTTGCAATCCTTTGGGGCAACCTGGCACCGGACGGTGCTGTAGTCAAGAAGGGTGCGGTGCTGCCGGAAATGATGGTGCACAGCGGCCCTGCCAGAGTGTACAACAGTGAAGAGGAATGCATTGATGCAATTATGGGCGGTAAGATAGCAGCAGGAGATGTAATTGTAGTCCGGTACGAAGGACCGAAGGGCGGCCCTGGCATGCGTGAAATGCTTACACCTACTTCTGCAATTGCAGGAATGGGACTGGACAGCAGTGTAGCCTTGATTACGGATGGCAGGTTCTCGGGCGCATCCAGAGGAGCTTCAATCGGGCACATATCTCCGGAGGCGGCTGCCGGAGGTTTGATTGGTATTGTAGAAGAAGGCGATATTATCAGTATCGATATTCCAAATAACAGGCTTGAGCTTTTAGTGGATGGGAAAACCATTGAAGATAGAAAAGCTAAGTTTGTACCTCTTGAGAAGCCTGTGCCGGATGGATATCTCAAGCGCTACCGTAAAATGGTAACATCTGCTAATACCGGTGCAATATTCAAAGATTAGATTTGTGGCAGCAATACTTGGAATATGGAGAAAACCTTGTCGGGTTTTCTCTTTTTTTGTTGTTATTTCACAGTCCATTTGCTAATATTATTAAAGAGAATTACATAATTTAATCATATAATATTAATAAGTAATAACACGCGAAGGAGCATGGACAATGGCAACTGGAAGACGATTTTTTCTAATCGGAATGATTATATTTTGTACAATATTTTCAGTGATTGGCTCAGGAAATCTGCTGGTTCCTGTGTATTCTGAGAGTCTGGAAACATCTGAAAACAGCGAAGATTACTATATAGACCAAGTGAGCCCGGACTGGGAGCTTATGAAGCAGAGGGTAAAGGTAAAAGGCATATATATGACCGGCAATACCGTCGCCAATACTGAGAAGTTCAACAGCCTCATAAAGTTGATAAACACGACAGAGCTAAATGCGGTAGTAATTGATGTTAAGGATGACGAGGGCTTGATGACTTATCACAGCGAGGTTCCTGACGCGGAATTTACAGGCGCTAATAAAAAGGTGCGGATCAAGGACATTGATGCGGTTATGAAGGTTCTCAAGGAAAACAATATATATTCAATAGCCAGAATTGTTACCTTCAAGGACAGAAAAGCAGGAGACAAATATGCCAGCCTGGCTGTAAAGAATACCAGCGGCGGGATATGGAGAGATAAGCACGGAATGTCCTGGCTGAATCCATACAACAGAGATTCATGGAACTATATTGTCAGTATAGCAGAAGAAGCTGCTACAAAAGGTTTTGATGAGATACAATTTGATTATGTAAGGTTTCCTACTGACGGAAACATGAAAATAATAAACTATGGTGCAAATGCCAAAGGGAAGTCGAAAGCTGAGGCAATTGCAGAATTCCTTTCATATGGAAGGGAGAGGCTGAACAAAAAAGGGGTGGTTGTATCTGCGGATGTATTCGGCTTAGTGACGACTGCTACTGATGATATGAGGATAGGCCAGCATCTTGAATCAATAGCCAAAAGCGTTGATGTAATTTCTCCCATGGTTTATCCATCCCACTATGGGAAAGGAAGCTATGGGGTGGCAGAGCCGGACTTCGAGCCATATAAGATAGTAAACCGCAGCATGTCAGTTGCACAGAAACGGATAGACTCTATGAAGGATACGGGCAATAAAGCTGTGCTGAGACCCTGGCTGCAGGACTTTACAGCGACATATCTTCCAAAATATAAAAGGTATGGTTCTGCTGAAGTAAGAGCCCAAATAGATGCAACATATGCCGCAGGAGCAGAGGAATGGCTGCTGTGGAATGCGGGCAATAAGTTCACGACAGGTGCATTGAAAAAAGAATAACCGATAGAAAAAGGATAGAATGGCCTGATTTAATAATCCACCTTCTATCCTTTTCTTTTATCTGAATGGTTTACTGAAAGTTAGTTTGCAGGTATAGCAAGCTTCTGTCCGGGGTATAACAGATGAGGATTTTTCAAGCTGTTAATCTTCTGCAGGTTTTGCCAGGTAGTCCCGAATTTTTCTGCAATCTTCCAAAGAACGTCATTGTGCTGTACAACATAGCTTCCTGTGCTATTCATATCATATTTGACGGAAGCAGACGGAGCTTCCTTCTTTGAAATACCGAACTGGTCTATGATATAAGGCTTGCCATTGTTCTTGCTTTTATCAATTTCATAGGATACAGCGGTCAGCTTGCTATTGTTTATTGTAATGCCAACGAAGTTTTGTATCTGACTGCGTACGGGTCTGCTTGCATCCTTCGGGTCAGGTCCGTAAACAGCGGCGTGATGTTCATCTGCAACCTCGAAGAGGTCATAGTAGCTAGGATTTATCTTTTTATTACGGTAGTAAACCTTGGGGCCGCCTGTGTTGGGAATTAAATATATAGTACCGTCGGGTTTTACTGTATATTCAATGGTTTTTCCATTGAGTGTCTCTGTAATTTTTGCTGCAGCTGTTGCGACGCCATCTTTTATTGGCTTGGTACGTGCATATATATGATCATGGCCTTGGAGAACCAGGTCGATTCCCAGTTCTTCCATGATGGGAGCAACCAGGGTTCTAACACCGTTCGGACCCATTATATCGCTATCGGTAGCATGGTTGGAGGTCGTGTACGGTCCTTTATGCATTGTTGCGATAATCCACTCTGCGCCTGCAGCTTTAGCGGCTTTAACGTCGTCCTTCATCCATTGGATCTGAGCCGGTGTGAAATCAGCATACTCAGGAGAATCTTCATTATTGTTGAGTATGATGAAGTGTGCATTGCTATAATCAAAGGAGTAGTAAGCGCCGGTAGTGGTATCGGATTTGTCGGCCGGCTTGATGTCAAAATGCTCTATGAAGGAATTCTTATCCTCATCATGGTTACCGGCAGCAGGAACAATCGTCGTGTTTAAGAGACTTTCCTGTGAATGGCCGAATACCCAATTCCATTGCTGTTCGTTGAGTCCGGTATCAACGATGTCGCCGTTGAGAGCAAAAAACTCTGCATTACTGACAGTTGCAAGAGCCTTTGCAATGGTTTCGGCTGAAAGGATAGCCTCATCCTCACTCTTAGCTTGAGTGTCTGCCAGGTCAATGAAGGTAAAGGCGCCGCTTTCAGGGGCTGTCTGAAAAGTGCCTACGTTACTCCAAATGCCGAGCGCGGCATCACCGACACGGAAGAAGTAGGATGTGTCGGCCTTCAGTCCGGTTGCCTCGGCTTTATGAACAAGCTCTGAAGAGGAATTTGTAGAAACGGCATATTTACCGGAAAACTTAGTTGCTTTGCTGAAATCCGGAGTAGAACCTTTCTTTTCTACAATCTGCAGGTCGCTGTTGGAAGAAGCCAGGGTGGTGTACCATGTGAAGCCTTTTGCAGTAACCGGATCACCGTTAAAAGTTACGGTTACCTTGCTGACCGTGCCTTTAGACGCGTTTGAATCAGGAATAACGATTTGCTTTGTCTCTGCAGGCTTTGCAGAATCTTGGGATGTTTTTCCCTTCATGGACATTTCGAACCAAAGGTCGGAGCTATCGCCGCCATCCTGATGAACCTCTGCTGCAATCGTATTTAAGCCTACCTTAAGCGCCGTTACGGGAATCTGGAAGGTTTCTTCCTTGGACTTGAACTTGCCAGCTGTGTTATAGCCAACAGCTGCTCCGTCCTCGATTCCACGTCGGAAAGTCTCAGTACCGTTAATGTAAACAACGGCACCGTCGTCAACATGAATATAAACCTCAAGGGCTGTATAGTCGTTAAGCTTGTCAACATTTACAGTGGTGCGGAAATAGGTGGTCATGTACTTATTGGCCGGATCACCAAACTCCACTTTGGTAGCAAGCGGAAGTGTGGGATCTGTTTCGGAAAAATCGTCACCAAAGCCAAGCGGCGCTTTCCCCTTTTTCCACGTGGAATCGTCAAAATTAGCCTCGAACCAGGCAGTACCGAGGTCTGCACCATTATCAAGGTATTTCCACTCAGCGTCTTTGGGAAGAATTGTGCTGCCATTATCAACAGTGAGTGCATAGGATGGCATAATCATTGTGCTAAAAAGCATACAAACCAGGAGAACCATAGACAAAGATTTCCTTACCTGTTTCATGAACTTCCTCCTTAATAAATTAATATTGTTAATGCATTCCGTATTAGTCACCATAATTATAAAGTATTATTGTAATGGCATTATTTTCTAGAGGTTAAATTAATGTAAACACAGGTAATGTAGATCCAGTGCTTTACCAGATTGGAAGAATATGAATTGAAGATAATGAGTATTAAAGAGGAATAATTATCTAATGACATGATGGTGCTAATAAATTAATTTTTTGGCAAGACGAAATAATTGAATATGCTGGAAGGGTATGGTACAATATATAGTGCTAATAGACGTAGCAACATACAAAATATGGCTTGGAGGTGCTTATAAGCTATGTTAACAAGCAATGCTATTAAAGTATTGGAAAAGCGTTATCTGATAAAGGACGAGAATGGAAAAACGATTGAGACCCCTGAACAGATGTTCAGGAGGGTTGCAAGCACTATAGCTGCTGCTGATAGTTTGTACGATAGTTCAGCAGATACTAAAACAACCGAAGAAAAGTTCTATAATCTGATGAGTAGTCTTGAATTTGTACCAAATTCACCTACCCTTATGAATGCAGGAAGGGAGCTTGGACAATTGTCCGCATGCTTTGTGCTGCCTGTTGAGGATTCAATGGAGGGTATTTTTGATGCAATCAAGAATGCTGCAATGATACATAAAAGCGGTGGAGGAACCGGCTTCAGTTTCAGCCGATTAAGAAGCAAAGGTTCTACCGTAATGACAACAGGCGGTGTAGCATCAGGACCGATCAGCTTCATGAAGGTTTTTAATGCTGCAACTGAAGCGGTAAAGCAGGGAGGAACCAGAAGAGGCGCCAACATGGGCATACTTCGTGTGGATCATCCGGACATACTTGAGTTCATACAATGCAAGAAGGAAAATAACGATATAACAAATTTCAACATAAGTATAGCAATTACTGAAAAATTCATGGAAGCTGCGGAAAAGGGCGCAGACTATGACCTTGTTGATCCTGCCTCAAAGAAAGCAGTAGGAAAGCTTAATGCAAAAGAGGTATATGACCTTATTGTAGATATGGCGTGGAATAACGGAGAGCCGGGTATAATATTCCTGGACAGGATAAACAGGGATAACGTAGTTCCGAAGCTTGGGGAGATTGAAAGTACCAATCCGTGTATAACCGCTGATTCATGGGTTCTGACCCAGTCAGGACCTATGCAGGTCAAGGATATTTTAGGCAGGCAGGTACAGCTTGCATTAAATGGTTCATATGCTATATCGGATGATAAAGGCTTTTTCAGAACCGGTATAAAAAATGTAATTAAAGTACGTACAGACCGAGGTTATGAGCTAAAGCTTACAAAGGACCATTTAGTAAGGACAGCAGCAGATATAACACGCTTCAGGATTGATGAGGAATGGAAAGCTGCCGGAGATTTAAAACCCGGCGATAAAATCATTCTATCCAATAATAGAGGTATAAAATGGGAAGGTAAAGGGAGTCTTAATGAAGGTTATCTGTTAGGGCTTCTGATAGGGGATGGAACCCTTAAGAAAGAAGGGGGCGTCATTTCTATATGGGGTAGTGACGAAGAGGCAGTATCCTTAATGAAAGCAGCAGGGGAAGCAGCCTATACATTGCCACATCGAAGTGATTTCAGAGGATTTCAGGCCGTAATCAGTAATAGGGTAGAGAATAGGATGAGGCTTTCCGCACTTCGTGACCTTGCTGAAGCATATGGAATTATGCCCGGAGAAAAAAGGATTACTTCAGATGTAGAAAAGGGAAGTTATGAGTTTTACCAGGGATTTATTAGAGGAATGTTTGATACCGATGGGACTGTTGTAGGTACACAGGAAAAAGGCTTATCTGTACGACTTTGGCAGAACGACTTGGATACTCTTAAAGCTGTGCAGCGAATGCTGGGCAGAATGGGGATTGCATCAACTATATATGACAACCGTAAGGCAGAGAGTACTAAATTCATGCCTGATGGTAAGGGCGGCTTAAAGGACTATAATGTAAAAGCTGGCCATGAGCTGGTTGTTTCTCAGGACAATTTACACGTTTTCTCTGAAATAATAGGCTTCAGCAGCAGTAAAAAGCAGACTCGCTTGAAGGATGGCTTGAACAATTACAAACGTGCTTTGAGCAGAGAACGCTTTGTTGCTGATGTAACAGAAATTATCGAATTGGGAGAAGCCGAAGTATTTGATGTTCAGGTTCCAGGGGTAAATGCCTTTGATGCTAACGGAATATATATACACAACTGCGGCGAGCAGCCGCTGCTCCCCTACGAATCCTGCAACCTGGGCTCCATCAACCTGATGAGCTGTTTAAAGAAGAATAAATCCAAAGCAGCAATAGACTATGACAAGCTGGGCAGAATTGTAGATGAATCAGTGCATTTCCTTGATAATGTTATAGATGTCAACAAATATCCGCTGCCTATGGTTGACGAAATGACAAAGGGAACCAGGAAAATCGGCCTTGGGGTTATGGGTTTTGCAGATATGCTAATTGAACTTGGTATTCCATATAATTCTGAGGAAGCCGTAAACACCGCAGAAAGCGTAATGAAATTCATAAATGACAGGTCAAAGGAAACCTCAATTAAGCTTGCTGAAAAGAGAGGTACCTTCAGATACTATGATGACAGTGTTTATAAAGAAAAGGACCTTAAAGTCAGAAATGCTACTACTACAACCATAGCTCCTACCGGTACAATATCTATAATTGCCGGGGTGTCCAGCGGCATAGAGCCATTATTTGCACTTTCCTTTGTAAGGAATGTAATGGATAATGATGAGCTTCCTGAAGTAAATCCGCTGTTTGAAAAGGCAGCAAAGGCGAGGGGCTTCTATAGCACTGAACTGATGAGGGAAATAGCGGCTCATGGAACTATTCATGATATGAAGAACATACCGGAGGACGTAAGAAGAATATTTGTAACTGCACACGATATTGAGCCTGAGTGGCACATAAAAATACAGTCGGCTTTCCAAAAGTATACGGATAATGCTGTATCAAAGACAGTGAATTTTTCTAACTCAGCCACCAGAGAAGATGTAAGTGATGTTTATATGCTGGCTTATAAGATGGGCTGCAAGGGTGTTACTATATACCGGGACGGCAGCCGCGAGTCCCAGGTATTGAATATTGGCTCGGTCAATAAGGAGAAAAAGGAAGAGGCGGCAATGACAGCTGAACCAGCGTGCCCAGCTTGTGAAGCTCTGACACCAAGAATAAGACCAGATGTCACAATGGGAGTCACCGAAAAGGTCAAGATAGGCTGCGGCAACCTTTATATAACGGTCAACTCCGATGAGAACGGTATCTGCGAAGTATTCACAAACCTAGGAAGAGCGGGAGGCTGCCCAAGTCAGTCAGAAGCAACCAGCCGCCTTATCTCAATAGCATTAAGGGCTGGTGTGGATATAAACGAGATAATAGAGCAGCTCAGGGGCATCAGGTGTCACTCTACATTGAGACAGAAGGGTCTTAAGGTTCTGTCCTGCCCTGACGCAATCGGCAGAGCCCTTGAAAGATATATGAATTATAACCTGGAACACAAGGATATTAAGACAATGGATGAGCTTGCAGTTGAAATTGAAGAGCGGGGAAGCTGCATCGGCAACTGTTCCCTCTGTGCAACTCCATGCCACGCAGCCACAGTTGAAGATGAAAAAGTGTCATACAATGTCTTCCGGAACTCAGACAGCAGAATGAAGAACTGCCCCGAATGCGGCAGCCCAATACAACACGAAGGCGGTTGTGTAATTTGCAGGAATTGCGGGTATTCGAAATGTAACTAATTCCTTGTATATAATTTTAATAATTACATAAACTAAATAATTTGCGTAAGATAGGCATTTAAGAGTGCCTATCTTTTTGTATTAATGCCATGTACTTTGAGTTTATCCGAGGCCAATAAGTTTACAAGTTGATAGACTGGCACTATACCTCCAAAGCACTATTATCTTGCTGAAGTTGGTATGAAAAGAGCTTGCAAGTTTGCTGGATAACAGTTGGTTAGAGCAAATTTTAAATGAAGAAAAAGTAATATATTGACAATTGGATTGAGTGTATGCTATAATTAAACTACCGAATGGTCGGAAGTGGACTGTGGCGAGAGGAGGAATAAACTATTATTTCAACTAAAGAAAGAATCAAACAGGTTGCCATTGCACTCTTTTCCAAGAGAGGATACTATGGAACGTCTATGAGCGACATAGCAGACGCAGTAGGTATAGTCAAGGCATCACTGTATTCGCACTACTCGGGAAAGGATGATCTGTTTCTGGCTGTTGCTGAAGACTTCATCCAAGATTTTAAACTGCTCAGTGACCGGTTGTATGAGGCCTCGGAAAGCATGGACACACCGGGCAAACTGTACTACATCTTTAAAGAGTACATTCTTCATTACTTGAGAAATCCGCTATTGATCAATTTTGCGATGCAAAGTATTCGATTTGTTCCTTATGAACTGATAGAACATTTCATTCCCAAGTATGAGAAACTTGCGGAGTATTACAGGCAAAAGTTGAAGGATATTTTTTCAGAAGGAATACGGCAGGGAATCATCCGTCCTAGCGATCCGGAGAAAAAGATATGGTCTTTTATAAGCACTAGGGATGGGGCGTTGACATGGATACTCGTAAAACAACTGGGAGAAGAATACATCGAGACGTTCTGGAACGACTACTGGCTCGGGGTGGCAGAGCAGAATAAAAAGTGAGGATTATGTTTAATATAGGGGGAGCCTAAAAATGAAAAAAGTTACTGCATTTATCGGGAGCCCACGAAAGCAGGCAACCTACCAAGCAGTCCAAGAATTTGAAAAGAATTTAAAGTCATACGGCGAAATTGACTTCGAGTATGTTTTCTTAAAAGATTATCACCTTGAATATTGCAGTGGTTGTTGTTTATGTTTTGAAAAAGGAGAGGAATATTGTCCCTTGAAGGATGACCGGGATGTGCTGCTTGAGAAGCTGCATGGTTCAGATGGAGTGATTTTTGCCACTCCCAGTTATTCCTTCCAGGTAACGGCGCCCATGAAGAACTTGTTGGACCGGATGGCTTTTATTCTTCACCGGCCGCTATATATGGGCAAGACCTTCACGTCTATTGTCACCTACGGCATATTCGGAGGAGCCTCTATTGTAAAGTACCTGGAGACAAATGGAGAGAACTTCGGGTTTCATGCGGCAAGAGGATGTAGTCTGATGACGTTAGGGCCCATGACTGAGCGTCAGCAGAGAAAGATATCTCAGGAAATCAAGAAGGCATCTATGAGATTTTATAAGGAACTTATGCGTCAAACGTCGCCTACCCCTTCTTTCTTCAGACTGATGATATTCCGGCTGAGCCGTACAACTATGAAGCTGCTCCGGGATGATAAGTCCCGGGATTATCGTTATTATAAAGAAAAAGGCTGGTTTGAGTCCGATTATTATGATGATGTGCACTTAGGGTTTATCAAAAAGCCGGCAGGCCGTTTTTGTGATTTCCTAGCGCAGCTGATGGCTAAGAATAGGTAGTGGATAGCTGGCATAATAAGTAGATAAGTGCCAGGGAAACCGCTGAAAAACTCGAAAAATTAAAGTTGGTATACCTTATATGGGATTTTACTGCAAAATCAAACACTCTATATGGTGTACTTCGGATAGGCAAGGGTACTTTTTCAGCGTTTTCCCAGGCACCGGAGTTATCCAGTTATTGACACAAATGAGCCTTCCTGGTAATATGAGGATAAATATTATCAGGAGGACTTTTCTTATGGGGAGACCATGGAGAGAAGAGTATAAGGGTGGAATATATCATGTAATAGCAAGGGGAAATAACAAGGAATATATCTTCAAAGAAAGCATAGATACTGGTGCAGGATGAAAGATATATGCGAAGCTACTAAGATATGTGCAGCAGAACCCGGTAAGATCGGGAATCAGCAAATTAGTTGAAGATTATAAGTGGAGCAGTGATATATACTATAGAAAAGATATCAATAGCTTTATAAATACCAAAGTAATATTCGAGATGCTAGACAAAGACAAGGTTACTGCAATGCAAAAATATAAGGAATTCATGGACGAGCTAGAAGAAACGAATTATAGCAAGTTAGAAGCAATAGGTGATGAAGCATATCAAGTAATGTGTCTAAGCAGGAAGGAAGAAAAGCAGAGAAAAAAGCTGGATGAAATACTTATTGAGACGTGTATATCACTAGAGGACTATAGCCTGATAAAATCAGGATCAAGAAAAAGGAGACTAACGGAGTTTAAGATAAAATATATAAAAGCTGCAATAGAACAGCATTATACATATAACGAGATAGGCGGGAACATAGGCATGACAGACAGTGGGATACAGCATATGATAGATATGTATAGCAGGCAATGTAAATAACTGGATAACTCTGGTGCCTGACACCTACAGAGATATTTGAAATGGGGGAAACTCCAGGAGGGCTATGCACATCATGGAGACGAAAAGGATACCTATTTGATGGGAGTGTTGCCGGACTTGCAGGTTCAGCACCGGGAAGCCCATTATTTCAATTATGGGAAGAGATTGGAGTAGCGAAGTATTGCCCTCTTTATTATGGCGAAAACTTTGGAAGTATCCATTGCCTTGATGGGCGGACTATTACGGTGTATACCGACATAGATCGGCTAGAGGAACATCTCCTTAGCAATTTCACCTCTGAGGCTATACATCTGCGGGAGTTCATTGGAGCATTGAGATCGGTTCTGGATATTGATGCGCCGTTTTCAGATGCAAAAGGATGGAAAGCTGTGATTCACCAGTTTAATGTATTCTTTTCCCTTTTACCACATCTCCCCATACTCATGAAATATGGAACCATGACAATTCGCCAATTCGCAGCGAAATTCAAAGATCCGTCACTTGTAGCAGTTTTCAATAATATTGGTAACTTTGGTGGACCTGATGTACCACTACTAACGATTTTACTTCCTCTTGCTGTCGCTGCTCGGCTTGTTTGACCGCATCTTGCCTACAATCTTTGGCCATTA
>CAZUGK010000115.1:0-13257 GCA_964619815.1 uncultured Clostridiaceae bacterium
CTTCCACTGCTGAAAGGAATTGTTATTGTAATCTTTGTTTTCCTGTCCGACAGAAACGCTGAAATTCTGAATCTGAAGTCCTTTTTCCTGAAGCATGTCCTTTAGCTCGTTAAAGCTGGACTCTATGATTTGTTTTATCTCATAGCTTTCAGCTACGAATTTTGCTGTTATCAAGCCCTTTTCTACAGCCAGCTTCAAGGTCAGCTTTCCAAGCTTTTCGGGTTCCAACTGCATTCTGATCTCCGGCTGTGAGTCAGTAAATACTATCTCTGCTTTTTTTACAATCTGGTTGATTACATCAGCTTTATTCACTGCTGCCGGCTTGGGTGCCACAGCTTGGTTCTGCACTGTTGCAACCTTACTGTCTGCTATGTTTTGGTTAGGCTGAACGGCTGACATGCCCGTATTTTCCAGCTTATTATTTACTGCATTTACTGTTTTGCGCAATTCCGAGCCGGTTTCCCTACTGCTTTCCCCTTCTGCATCCTGTTTCCGATTTTCCTTGCTTTCAACAGTTACTTTCTCTACTTTGCTGTCAAGGGCCGATTTTACATCTTCTGCATTTTCCTCTGCTGCAGGTTGTGCTTCCTTATTCAGCGTCTTATTATCAGCAACAGCTGTTTCAGCTTTCATTTCCTGGTTACTGCCAGGACCAGTCTCATTTGGCTGTTTACTTTCAGCTTGCAGACCTTCATTTTTCCCTGTTGTCAATGCACTCGCTGTTTCGGCGACTTTATTTTCATTAATTCCGGTATTTTTTGCACCATTTATATCAGACATGTTAACTTCTGATTTGATGGAAGCAGCTCCAAAATTAGTATCAGTTGCTGAATCCTTTGTGTTTTCTGACTCCGGTGCTCCGTGAGCGAGCATTGCTTTTAACTCTGCCGCAATGTTTTCAGTTAAGCTGCCGGCAACCATGCTGCCGTTAGCTCTCATCGCTGAAAGATTTGCTTCCAGCAACATCCTTAGCTCTGCTGCTTTTGCCTGGATACTTGATGCTTCTGGTCCCATGCTATTTGTATTAGCAGCCTCAAGCTCCTTTAAAGCTTCTTTTAAGCTTTCCAGCAATGCTTCATACTTTTCTGCCGTTGTTTCGCCCATTTGCTGCAGACTTGCCAGTTCCTCCAGCTTCGAAAGTACTTGTTCAATTACTGTTTCAAGCTTGTCCTTCTGCTTTTCGTCATTTTCTTCGACCGGTTTGCTGTTATCATAAGATCTGGCGTCATTATCCTTATAGCTCTTTAGCTTTGACTCCGACCTTTCAACCATTTCTCTCCGAAGTACAGCTCTGTCATCTGCCTTCAGCTCATTCCGGCTGTTGTATCTCTCTGCTTCTTTCAAGCTGTCACTGAAGCTGCAGCCAATATCCTTCGAAGTGCGTGGAAAACCTACCGTCTTGCTGTAATTATCCGTTTTACTGACCTTAATTGCCGCTGCAAAATCAATATTGTATGCCACTTTTTCACCTCCTTTCGCAGGTTCTTTCTATTACAAATGCGTTTATACCGCATTGTAAGCTTAAGGTGTTGCTGTCCCTTCCGCAGGTGTCACTACAGGTTCAACCGGAGGCTGTTCTGTAAGATCCTCAAGTATCTGCGCTGCCTGCAAGGGATCCATAAGTGCAAGTATTGCAGATGCTTTTTCCTTTTTCATGTTTCTCAATATCTGTACTGCTGAGGCTTTATCATCCATACTCATTATTATTTGCATCGCTTTTGCATTATCAACCTTTTCAAGGTACTGTACCTGCTCTTGTATGCCGGTAAGCTTATCGCTCAGCTTCTTCATGGTGTCATTTATCTGAATTTCCTTCTCTGCCAGCTCTTTTTCCTTATTTTCAATTTCCTTGGCTCTTTTCTCCAGTTCTTTTTCCAGCTCGCTAAGTTCCTTTTGCTTTATTGCCATATTCTTTTTTTCTATAATTATCTCTTCTTTGGCAATCTGTTCCGGATTTTTGTTTTCTACAACAGGCTTCAGAAGTTTTCCTACTACAGGTATATTTGATATCCACATTGAGGTTTCAGCTCTCAGTCCTGCGAAGTTGAACATGAATATAGCACCAAAGGACACTATGAAAGCGAGTATTAATATGATTATTATCAATAAAAGGGCATTTCCTTTTCTATCGTTCTTTTTGCCCTGCTTTGAATTAGCCTTAGCACTGTTATCTGCAGCCGTATTCTTGGAAGCTGCTTTTTTTTCACTGTTATTTAATGTTTGGGTCATAAGCATATCCCCCTATGAATTGTTGCTTTCTTTAAACGAAACCAGATCATCAACCAGCTTTTCCTCGTTTTTCTGTTCGTCGTACAAATACTTTCCGTAATCAATTTCTTTAAGCTTCTCCATCATCTTTTTTTCCTGGGAAGCTTTTATCAGCTCTTCTCTGCAGCTCCCCACATAATCATCAGCCATCTTTATGTTAATTTTTTGGCTTTTTATACTTCTCTTATAATAATCGATATAATTTACCAATAACTTTAGTTCATTTACCTCTATACCCTTAGAAGTTTTTTCTTGAAAGCTGTTGTTCATATCCTTTTGTTTGCTTAAAAGCTCCTGAAGTATTTTCTTTTCATCTTCCAGCCTTTTGATTGCAAGGCTTAGCTCATTTCGCTTCTGTTCTTCCACACTTATTTTATAATCCAAAAGCTTCTGCAGCTTGAACTTATATCCGGCCATACGCTTCTCCCTATGACACTATTTCTTTCATAGCGCTTAAGACTTCCTGCATCTGTATTTTTTCTTTAATGCCCTGCCTGAGAAAGCTGTTTATCAGGTCTATTTTCTCAATAGCCCTGTCAATGCTCCTGCTGCTGCCTTTCACATATGCTCCTATGTTTATCAGGTCCTCCGCATCCTTATAAACTGAAAGTATGTTTTTCAGTTCACTTGCATAGCTTTTATGCTCATCATCAATGATATTCGGCATTACCCTGCTTACACTTGACAGCACGTCAACTGCAGGATAATGGTTCCTGTTGGCCAAATTCCTCGATAATACTATATGGCCGTCCAGAATGCCCCTTACTGTGTCAGTTATCGGCTCATTCATATCGTCCCCGTCAACAAGAACAGTATACATGCCTGTTATTGAACCCTTCTCGGAGGTTCCTGACCTTTCCAGAAGCCTCGGCATAACAGCAAATACAGAAGGTGTATAGCCTCTTGTAACCGGTGGTTCTCCCAATGCAAGCCCTACTTCCCTTTGAGCCATGGCAAAACGGGTAAGTGAATCCATTAATAGCATGACATCTTTCCCCTGGTCTCTGAAGTATTCAGCAACTGAAGTAGCAAGCTGTGCTGCTTTCAGCCTTACCAAGGCAGGCTGGTCTGAGGTTGCTACAACAACTACAGAACGGGCAAGGCCTTCCTCCTGAAGGTCATTTTCTATAAACTCCCTTACCTCTCTGCCTCTTTCCCCAATAAGCCCTATTACATTTATATCAGCTTTTGTGTTCCTTGCAATCATACCCATTAAAGTGCTCTTTCCAACACCGCTGCCTGCAAAAATACCGATTCTCTGACCTTTTCCGATTGTAAGCAGTCCATCAATGGATTTAACTCCTACCGGCAGTATCTCGCTTATTTTTTTTCTTGTAAGAGGGTTAGGAGGATTATTTTCAAGCGGATATGAAGAGCATTTGTTAACACAGCCCTTTCCGTCAATAATATCACCCAAGCCGTCAAATACACGTCCAAGCATATCTTCCGATACTCCGACCGAAAGATTTCTGCCCATCGCTTCTATCTTGCTGCCTGGTCCGATACCGCTTGTACTGCCAAGAGGCATCAAACAAACTATGTTATCCTTGAAGCCAACCACTTCCGCTTTTATTGGCAGATCTCCCTTGAGGGGATAGATATTGCAAAGCTCCCCCAAATTAACAGCAGGTCCATGGGACTCAATCGTGAGCCCAACAACCTGCGAAACACGACCCGTATACTTTATCAAATCATTTGCTAATAAAGCATTGTTGTACTTTTCAAAATTAATACCCTTCATAAATTAATCACTCGTTTCTTAGCAAGTAATTGAATATTTTCTCTATTTCCTTAATCTGAACATCTACGCTGGAATTTATCTCACCGGATGGCGTTTCAATGATACAACTGCCGGCAGTCAGCGATAAATCCGAAATAATATCAATATCGGATATGCCCTCTACCAGCATGCATATCCTTTCTTTATTTTCAGTAATGAAATCTAAGTCCTGAGGTGAAATCTTCAAGACAAGTTTTTTCTTAAAGGCGCATTTTTGAAGTGCTGTGTTTACCAAGGACAGAATTGCTTCTCTATTCTGAGTTAATTCATCACCGATAACCTTCTTAGCTATTTCTAGCACAAGCTGTATCACCTGTTCTTCTGCTTCCTTATAAATGCTTTCTTTTCTTTCATCAAGGAATTCACGGAGCTCCATTGCCTCTTCAATTACTGACTGAGCTTCCTTCCTGCCTTCAAGATATCCTGCTTCAAAACCCGCCTTATTGCCTTCTTCAATGGAAGCTGATTTTAGATTTTGTGCTTCCAATTCAGCAGCTTCCATTATCGCTTTAGCTTCCTCATTGGCTTCATCAATAATTTTAAGGTACATCTGTTTAGCGTCATCTATTATTGAGTTTGCTGCCTCTCCCGTATCCGGGCTGTTTTCTGCTTCTTCGGTATTTGAACTTTCTTCTGCGGCAGCAGCTTTCTCTTTAAATTTAAAATTATTAATTATAGGCTTTGGAGAACCTATCGAAACATAACCGGACTTGTAGACCTTAGACAATTATTTCATCCCCTCCGCCTCTCGATATAACAATTTCTCCTGCATCTTCCAGCTTTCTGATTACATTAACTATCTTCTGCTGAGCTTCCTCTACATCCCTGAGCCTTACAGGGCCCATATAATCCATATCCTCTTTTATCATTTCTGTAAGACGCTTGGACATGTTGCTGAATATCGCTTTTCTTACATCTTCTCCTGCATTCTTTAGTGCCAAAGCCCAGTCACTGTTTTCAACCTCTCTGGTAACTCTCTGTATAGATCTGTTATCAAGAGTAACAATATCATCGAATACAAACATACGTTTTCTGATTTGTTCAGCCAGATCAGTATCCTGCACTTCAAGAGTTTCCATTATGAACTTTTCTGTACCTCTGTCTACTGAGTTAAGTATATCTACAACTGCAGTTATACCGCCTGCAATGGTGTAGTCCTGGGTAACCATGGAAGAGAGCTTCCTCTCCAGCACTCTTTCTATCTCTTTAATAACCTCCGGCGATGTCCTATCCATGACAGCAATTCTTTTGGCAACATCAGCCTGCTTCTCCTGAGGCAATGAGGATATAATGGTAGCCGCCTGCTGAGGCTTCAGATATGCCAGAATCAAAGCAATAGTCTGGGGATGCTCCCCCTGTATGAAGTTCAGAATTTGTGAAGGATCTGCTTTCCTCACAAAGTCAAAGGGCCTTACCTGAAGTGAAGCAGTCAGCCTGTTTATAACATCAATGGCCTTCTGACCGCCAAGGGCTCTTTCCAATATATCTTTGGCATATGAGATACCACCTTCGGAAATATACTCCTGAGCCACGCATATCTGATAAAACTCATTAAGAACTTCTTCCTTTTCCTCCGGGGTTACGGTTCTCATATTGGCGATTTCCAAAGTAAGCTGCTCAATATCTTCTTCCTTTAAGTGCTTGAATATAGCTGCAGACTTTTCCGGTCCAAGGGTAATTAAAAGTATTGCTGATTTTTGCCTGCCATTAAGATTACTTTTACTTCCTCTTGCCATTATTTTTCACCTCTAATCCTCGTTTAGCCATGTTTTTAAGAGCTGAGCAACAGTTTCCGGCTTAAGCCCTACAAACTTTTCTATTTTCTTCTTTACTTCATTCTTATCTTCAAGATCGATTTCTGCAATCGGTTCATCCGATATAGTACTCAAAGGTACTGTTCTCCCTGTGCTGTCGGTTACGTATTCCAAACTCTCTGAGGTTCCCGATCTCTTTTTCAGCATCATAAAGATAACAGCTCCAAGTACAAGCACTGCTCCTATTCCTGTACCAACCATAATCAGAAGTTCGTTTCTCTTCATCCTTGCTTCCTCTGCCTCAGCACTTCTGATTCCGTCTTCTAGAGAGGTATCAAATTTCATCAATGCAACATTTATACTGTTATCAGGAGTCGATACCGATGCATTAAAGCCTTGTATTGAGTATTTGACCAAATCCTTTACCTTGGTTATCAGTTCCCCCGTATTAGCCAGTGCATCCTCTTTGAGACTGTTTTCATTAATAAGCACCGATACGGACAATGACTGGATATTGCCTGTTTCTTTGACTATATTTTCTTTTATCTCGTTTATTTCATAATTTACAATTGTACTTGCTTCACTATATTGAGCTTTTGAGGAATCAACCGTTGCGTATTGATTTATATCGGTATTTGTATCAGTACCCGGGACTCCTCCCTGGCCTGCATCCACCCATTCCTTCTTTATGTCCTGCATGTTCCTTACTATGCCTTCGTTCTTTTCGGCATCAGGCGCTGTATATGTAGTCTTGTCCTGTGTGACACTATTAAAGTCCAGTTTTACTGCTGCTGTTACTTTTACGTTGTTAATTCCAAAGGGAGCTTCAAGAAATTTGGTAATACTTTTCTCAATTTTATCTTTTATTGCTTCCTGCATATCCATTTGTGTTGAAATTACAGCATTTTGGGTGCCAGCTTCAGGTACAAGCGATCTTCCATTTTCATCGATTATTGACACTTTATCCGGCTGCAAGCCTTTTACACTCTTTGCCACATACTGCACTATTCCATTGACCTGATTCCTGTCGAGGGGCGGATATCCGGCTTTCATCTTTATAATTAATGAGGCTGTGGATTCGTTGCTGCTCTGGTCAATGATAAAGGTCTGATCCTGGGGTATGTATAGATTAACGTCTACATATTCAACACCTTTTATAGCCTTCAAGCCTTTTCTGAGCTTATTCTGCTTTGCTATAAGATATCGTTGATTCTTATCCTCACTTGTTTCATAAAAGGAGGCCTGAGTTTCTTCAGGATATGTTGAATCCTCACCTAAAAGCCCTTCAACAGCTAATTGAGCCCTCAGTTCATCAACCTGCTCCTTTGGGACATATATTGTAGTTCCGTCTATTCTTGTATTTACATTCATTTCTTTGAGCCTGGAAAATATCTGTCCTGCATCAGTCTGGCTCAGGTTTGAATATAATATCTCCATCTGCGGGCGGCTTGTATATGCTACGAAACCTGTGATTAATGCCAAAGACAATACAGCTGCTATTATTATCCTTGTCCTTTGCCCTTTTTCCAAGCCGCTCCAGAACTCGTTAAAACCGTTTTTGAACTTATTTAGAAATTCACCCATTCAATCACCTCATGCATCCCTATTGTATATTAAATTATTCTTTACAGCATTCCTAAACTTGCATTCTCATTATTTCCTGGTATGCATCAAGTATTTTATTTCTTATCTGCACTGTAAACTGCAATGCTATTTCCGCTTTCTCTGCTGCTATCATAACCTGATGTATGTTGTCATTCTTACCCATTGCAAAAGCTTCATTCAAACGCTCTGATTCCAGCTGAAGCTTGTTTACATCAGAAACTGCACTGTTTAAAAATTCTGTAAAGGATACGCCTTCGCTTTTAGAAGGTGCATTATTAACATTTGTATTCAAGTTTACCTGCTGACTTGGAAAATCAATTTTCATATTTTATCCTCCATTTATATACGCCGCTTATCGCCATTTTCGCTATCCTCTTCCTATTTCCAGGGCCTTCATCGCCATACTCTTGGCAGAATTGATTGCAGTTACATTTGCTTCATATGCTCTGCTTGCAGATATCATATTTACCATCTCTGTCATAACATTAACATTCGGCATCTTAACATAACCTTTCTCATCAGCATCCGGATGACCCGGGTCGTATACCGACTTGAAAGGTGACTTATCTTCTGTAATACCGGTAACCTTTACTCCCGAAGCAATAAAGCTCTTGCTGGCATCGCTCAGGTATTCACTGAAGGGCATCTGTTTATCGCCTTCCTGAAAAACCACAACCTGCCGCCTATAGGGTGTTCCGTCTGCAGTCCTTGTTGTATTTACATTAGCAATATTTCTTGATATTACGTCCATTCTCAGCTTTTCTGCAGTTAATCCCGACGCACTTATATTAATTGAATTTAAAAATGCCATTGTTTTTACCTCCCGCCGCTAATAGCATACTTTATTTTGCTGAATTCCTTTGACATCTGTGTAATCAGCGCATTATACTTTATAGTGTTTTTGGCAAGCTCAGCCATTTCAACATCTGCATCAACATTGTTTCCGTCCCTGCGCATTGAGGTAAATTCTTCTTGTACTATTTCCGGTGATATTGTTGATTTTGTATCCTTGCCTATAGGAAGAAATCTTTCATCCTTTTTTATGCCTGATATCTGGAACTGGTCAACAGCACCGGCCAGGAGCTCCTCAAACTTAACATAGGATTTTTTATACCCTGGAGTATTAACATTTGCAATGTTGTTGGATATGGTTTCATTCCTCATCCATGCCGCATCCAGAGCTTTTTCAAGCATTAAGGTCTTATCAGTTATTCTGTCGATCATAATCAGAACCTCCATATAAACTTGTTAATTATTAAAAATTTAACATAATTTTTCTAAAAACTTATACGAATTTACTATTCGACATAAATATCCCATTTCCTTTGTTCTCCTTCTAATTATTACATTATTATGTCAAATATTTTTTGACATTTTTCGCATTATTGTTCACTTAAAAATAATTACATACTCTTCATATATAATATATCGTAAAAAAAAATGATTAGTTAAACTCTTTGTCTAACTAATCATTTTATATGTGTTATCTGATTTTTTTCAATTCATCAAGCAGCTTGTCATTTAGAATTTTTATGTGAGTACCCTTCATTCCCAAAGATCTTGACTCAATTACCCCTGCGCTTTCAAATTTTCTTAAAGCGTTTACAATTACCGACCTTGTTATACCTACTTTATCGGCTATCTTGCTCGCAATGAGCAAGCCTTCATTTCCTTCAAGCTCCTTAAAAATATGTTCGATAGCCTCCAGTTCGGAATAAGACAGAGTGCCGATAGCCATCTGTACAACTGCTTTTTTTCTGGCTTCTTCTTCAATTTCATCGTGCTTGGACCTTAGTATCTCCAATCCGACTACCGTTGCCCCATATTCAGCCAGTACAAGATCGTCATCGGTAAACTCTTCATTATATTTACCGAGAATCATGGTACCCAGCCTTTCACCGCTACCATTTACAGGAACTATGGTATTGTAATTTGTACCCATGTTGCACTTTTCTCTATTGTCTATGATACATACATTCTCCTTGTTAGCTATATTTTCCTTGGTCTCAGTATAGCTAAGAAGTGTCCTGTTATAGTCCTCAGGAAACCTTTTATCTGCCAGAAGATCATTTTTTAAGTAATCACACTCTTCAGCCGTGCCTAATGCATAACCAAGCACTCTTCCTTTTCTGCTCAATATATAAACATTTGCATTCAGCACCTCACTAAGTATTTTGCACAAGTCATGAAAGGATACAGATTGAGTATCCGTTGTCTGCAGTACCTTATTAACTTTCCTTATTTTTTCTAAAAGTGTAGAGCCCATATGTTTCCTCCTTATTAAATTATATACTTGCTGACATCTTTGCTCTTAATGTCATACATTAATGCTTTTCTTACATAGTCTTTTGTAATGTTAAGTTCTGAGTTATCCATTTCCGGTGCCTCGAAGGATATGTCCTCAAAAAGTCTTTCCATTACGGTATAAAGCCTTCTTGCCCCAATATTCTCATATTGCTCATTCATAAATTCGGCAATAGATGCAAGCTCTTCAATGGCATCATCCTCAAAGGTAATGTCTATTTCCTCTGTTTCCAGCAGAGCTTTATATTGCTTTATAAGAGCATTGTTAGGTTTGGTCAGAATCTCTTTAAAATTTTCTTTGCTTAGGCTTGATAGCTCGACTCTGACCGGAAACCTCCCCTGCAGCTCAGGTATCAGGTCAGAAACCTTTGCTATATGGAAAGCACCTGCTGCTATAAACAGCATGTAATCTGTCCTCACAGGGCCGTATTTTGTAATGACGGTACTGCCTTCTACTATCGGAAGAATGTCCCTCTGGACACCTTCCCTGGATACGTCAGGCCCTCCGCTATAGCCCTTTCCGGCTATTTTATCAATTTCATCTATAAAGATTATTCCTCTTTCTTCTGCTTTCCTTACAGCCTCATCTATAACATCATCCATGTCTATCAGCTTTTGGGCTTCCTGCTGTGTCAGAAGCTTCAACGCTTCCTTGACTGTAACCCTTCTGCGTTTGGTTTTCTTGGGAATCAGTCCACCAAACATATCCTGCAAATTTATATTCATTTGATCTATGCCAAGTCCAGACAGCATCTCTATATTGTGTCCCGACGAATCTTCAATTTCGATCTCCACATTCTGATTGTCCAATTCCCCGCTTTTAACCTTTTGATTTACATAGTACCGGTTGGTTGCCAAATCGCTTTCCTTTTGCTTCTCTGCATCATCCTCTTCAGTCTCTTTTGTCCCCCCATAATTGAATATCATTTCAAAGGGGTTCCTGGGTGTATTGCTTCTATGCGCTGACGGAACAAGAATTTCCGTTATTATATCTGCAGCAGCCTCAAAGGCTTTTTCATTAACCTGGGACATTTTCTCCGCTTTTACCATTCTTACCGAGAATTCTACCAAATCTCTGATTATTGACTCAACATCTCTGCCGACATAGCCGACTTCAGTAAATTTTGTCGCTTCAACCTTAACAAAAGGTGCATTTACCAGCTTGGCCATTCTCCTGGCTATTTCAGTTTTTCCTACCCCAGTAGGTCCAATCATTAATATATTCTTAGGGGTAACCTCTGCTCTCATTTCATCATCAAGCAGATTTCTCCTATACCTGTCTCTTAGGGCTACTGCTACAGATTTCTTTGCTTTTTCCTGACCAATAATATATTTATCCAGCTCCGCTACTATCTGCTTGGGAGTTAACTCATTCATAGCATCCTCCTATAATTCCTCTACCACGATGTTGTTATTTGTGAAAACGCATATGGAAGCAGCTATTTCCAAGGCTTTCATAACAACTTCCTTTGGTTCCATACTTGTATTCTGAGTTAGAGCTTTGGCTGCCGCCAGAGCATAATTCCCACCGGAACCAATTGCTATTACTCCGTCATCCGGTTCAATAACCTCTCCGCTTCCAGAAACAACAAGCAATGCCTCTTTATCCAGTGCAATAAGCATAGCCTCCAGATTTCTCAGTGCTTTATCGCTTCTCCATTCCTTCGCCAGCTCAACAGCGGCTCTTCTAAGGTTACCGCCGTGCTGTTCCAGCTTCTCTTCCAATCTCTCACATAAGGTAAAGGCATCAGATACTGAGCCTGCAAAACCTACTATGACCTTACCCCCGTACAAACGCCTTACCTTTCTTGCTGTCGCCTTTATTATTGTGCTCTGGCTTAAGGTAACCTGGCCGTCACCGGCAATGGCACCCTTTCCATCGCGCTTGACTGCTGCTATTGTAGTACCGTGAAACATATTTCTCCTCCAGATATCATTTATCCAATAAATGTATTAATATTCATAAAAATCAAAAAACTCATCAGATTTAATATAGCACAAGAGTTTTCATATTTCAACCTTTAGAACCCCGAACGAGTAAATTTTTCTAAATCTGCTAATGCCCTTTCAGCATAATAGCTGCTCTTATCCTTCTTATTCTTTATTCTGTACTCAGGCTGCGGAAATATTCCAAAATTCACGTTCATAGGCTGAAAACCCTTTATTGTGCGGTCTGTGATATAGTGGCACAGCGCGCCGTGCGCAGTAGTCTCGGGAAATACACGGGGCTCCATGTTATTAAAAACCCTCGCCATATTTATCCCGGCAATCAAACCTGAGGAAGCAGATTCAACATACCCCTCAACTCCTGTAAGCTGACCTGCGAAAAACAGCTTGTCACAGTCGCGGTATTGAAGAGTAGGCCTCATTACCTTTGGAGAATTTATAAAAGTATTCCTATGCATTACGCCATATCTTACAAACTCGGAATTTTCAAGTCCCGGTATCATACTGAACACTCTTTTCTGCTCACCCCACTTAAGGTGCGTCTGGAAGCCTACTATATTGTAAAGTGTTCCTTCTTTGTTGTCCTGCCTGAGTTGTACAACAGCATAGGGCTGTTTCTCCGACCTGGGATCTATTAGTCCTACAGGCTTCAGAGGTCCGAAAAGCAGTGTCTGTATCCCTCTTTTCGCCATAGTTTCCACAGGCATGCAGCCTTCAAATACAATTTCCTTCTCAAAGCTTTTTATCGGAACAACTTCTGCTTTAACAAGCTCATTATAGAATTTAAGATATTCTTCTTCTGTCATGGGGCAGTTGATGTAATCACTTTCTCCCCTGTCATACCTTGAAGCTTTAAAGACCTTATCCTTATCTATAGACTCATAGGTTATAATGGGAGCAGCAGCGTCATAAAAATAAAAATATTCGCTGTTCATAAACCGGGCTATGCTTTCTGAAAGCTTTTCCGAGGTAAGCGGGCCTGTTGCTATTATAACATATTCATCCTGAGGTATTTCAGAGATTTCTTCCCTGACGATCTCTACATTGGGATGCCCTGTTATTTTGTCTGTTATTTCCTGGGAAAACCCTTCCCTGTCTACAGCCAATGCCCCTCCTGCAGGCAGCGCATTATTATCGGCACACTCCATAATAAGAGAACCAAGTCTCCTCATCTCTTCCTTCAGCAGTCCTACTGCGTTTTCCAGTTGGTTTGACCTGAGGGAATTGCTGCAGACCAATTCTCCGAACTTTTCTGTATGATGTGCCGGCGTACTGTTTACCGGCCTCATTTCGTACAGCTTCACCTTTATTCCTCTTTTCGCCAGCTGCCAGGCAGCTTCACTGCCTGCCAGCCCCGCGCCTATTACAATAACATAATCCTTCAATATTAATCCACCTTCTTGTTCTCTGCCCTTTTGTATCCACAGGCTTCATTAGTACATTTATACTCAATTCCTTTTTTTGCATACTTCTTTACCATAAGGCTGCCGCATTCCGGGCATTTTTCCGCTACAGGCTCATCCCAGCTTACAAAGTTGCATTCAGGATATTTGCTGCAGCCGTAAAACTTTCTGCCCTTTTTGGTTTTTCTTACTATAA
>CAZUGK010000116.1:0-13159 GCA_964619815.1 uncultured Clostridiaceae bacterium
CTCATAGCTTATGGAGACACACACAATCGTTAACCCCACTCATATTGCACCTTAATAGGTGCACTTTTTTTGTCCAAAAATAGGGCGGGCGTGGAAACCCCGCAACCTCGAAACCTAACAAATTTTTTTCAAAATATTGCTATTTTTGAAAGGAAAATATTGTTTTATGTAGAATATTGTAGGTTGAGGTGGTTGTATGGACAATCGAATTATTGCGGAAAAGTATGAAATAATCGATACCTTGTTTTCAAGCGAACTTCAATCGACATACACAGCAAAAAAATCAGGCGCCGATGACTCCAGGAAGTTTATCATCAACGAGTTCAAGGATACTGATGTAATATACAGCATGAAGGACAGCTTTTCGAAGGATAAGTGCCGCTATATCAGGAATATCGTTGAAACCTTCTATGAGGATTTCTGCTTCTATGTCGTATGCAATACCTGTTCCGGACCCACCTTGGAAACCTATCTGTCCGACAACAATCTCAGGCTTACGGAAAAGATGTACCTGGCCGAAAGTCTGTTTATGCAGCTCATTGATATGGAAAAGCTCAGCCCTTTTATTGTTTTATCGCTGTGTGATACTGATAATCTCGCTGTGACAAACAAGCGGAACATATGCTTCAATTGCAGCTTTAAGCTTACCAGAGAAGTAATGTCAGCCTCCTCAAAAGATGTGTCCAAAAGGATAGGGGAGATAATAAGCGCAATTTTTTCAAATACAGTTGCTACTGATATAAATTATACAAAGGATAATATGCCTCCGGCTCTTTTTTCCATTGTGCAAAACTGTATGAACGGAAAGTATGAGTCAATAGCAAAGGCATACACCGATTTCAAAGCTTTGCTTTTGTACTCGGTGTTCATGGGCAATGGTTCTATAGACAACCAGGTAAGGAAGAATTATCAGAAGGCAAAGATCAAACGCAAGCTTACCCCGGTGCGAAGGCTGGCGGCAATAGTCATAATACTGCTCCTTGCAGGGGGAATATGGACTTATGTGAAGGATCTTGATATTTTTACTTCAAACAAAAACGCAGTACTGCAGAATACAAAACCTGCCGCACAGTTCACAGCAAGCAGAGAGCAGGTATTTGAGGGGGAAACGGTGATTTTCACCAGCCAGTCTTCAGACCCTGATGCCGGTGACAGTATAAAATCTTATCTGTGGGTGATATCCAAGGATGATAATCCTGTATTTAATTCCTCGAATCAGAATATAGCTTACAAGTTCTCTGAAACAGGCAAGTACGGAATCCATCTCGTAGTTTCAGATACACATGATGAATCAAGTGAACCATACAAAATATATATAAATGTCCTGCCAAAGCCTCTTGAACCGACCCCGGGAACCGGTTCGAATGCGGAGAATAACAAGTAGAAAAATGCGACGTTATCGCATTTTTCAGTCACTAGTCGCTAGTTGCCAGTCGCTAGATTAGGGCATGGCTTCGAAGGCCAGGCTATGACACGAGTTAAGTGCTATACCCGTAAGGAATACCCTGATTCTAGAGACTAGAGACTAGTGTCTAGCGACTAAAAACCATGTTTTATTTGAGACACATTCTTTATCTTTACGGACGATTTAATATAACATTGTTGTCATCCAGATTGCTTTTTGTATGACTGTACCTTATTACATCACCGATCTTATACGGCCACTTTTCGGTTGTCCTCTCCAAAGGCCACTGCTTCAAGTTGTAGTCATATTTCATCACACCGTCCTTGTAGCCTTTTATCTCAAAGTTCACTATTATGTCGCTGTTTATCCTGTTCCCCTTGGCATTGGCCGGGGTTGTCCCCGCCGGAACTGCCCATGCTGTTCCGGGAATCAGATAAGAGCCCCTCCAGGTTGCGGTTTTTCCCCCGGTTGTTATTCTGTCATCCGCATCCAAGGTTATAACTGCCCGGCTTGAATGTCCTCCCGTCCCCGCCTTCAATATCTCATGGCGGCTGTTTTCCCAGTACAAGTCTCTTTCCTGTTCATCTCTCGAGTAGGCATCACAGGTATAGAAATGCGGCATTATTACTATCGTGTCAGTACTATCATTGAAATTAACGGTATCTATTTCGAACTCAAGCAAGTACCCCTTAGTCAAGCCGTCTACCAATCCTCCGAAATTCTGATAGTCTATCGCCATGACGTTTACATCCATCGGCCTGTCGTCATATTCTCCTGTAACTGAGTCGTAGTAATAGCTTTCCAGGCGTAAATCCCTTACTCTCACAACCCTGAAATTACTCATTTTCAAGCTTTCTTCAACAACTATATCTCTCGTAAAGCAATTATCCAGGTTTGCTTTAATGTCCGTCCCGCCGTCAGACCACATGCCGTTGCCGTTCATTACACGAAGATAAATCCGGTATGTACCCGGTCCGGTATCGGCATATTGTGTCTTTACATTGACATCATAGCCCGACAGCTCTCCTATTCCGGTATTGCTGTCACCAAACTTCCCGTTCTGAATATCTGAGCCCGGGACGCTTCCGTCCGGATTGAGCTTTTTGACTATCCAGTGCCATTCCATAAGGGGTGATGTGCCCATTGCGGCGGATGTGTCTTTTAATTTGAGAGTTTCATCTACTTTGATTGTATTCTTTTCAATAGTAAAACTTGCTGCCGGTGGTCTGTCAACTTCAAAATCCCTGCTGTAGAAATTGGTTAAGCTTGGTACTGCATCCGTGCCTCCATCACTCCATAAACCGTTGCTGTCTTTTACCCTCAGGTATATCCTGTATTTTCCTGCTCCGGATGTACTGTAATCTGTTTTTACGTTCACATCGTACCCTGTCATTGCCCCTGTTCCATTGTTACTGTTGGTGTATGTATTGTTTTGCAAGTTAGTGGTTGGTACACTACCGTCTGAATTGAGCTTTTTGACTATCCAGTGCCAGTTCGTGATTGTGCTGAAACTTTGGGGAAAAGACCGGTCTTTCACCTTAAGTTTTTCGTTTATATTTATTACCTTATTGTCAATGTCAAACAGTGCAACCGGAGGGTTGTCATTGTCTATCTCAATGCTATTATAATCGCTCCATGCACCTTCCAGGTCCTTTACTCTATAACGGATATAGTAACGCTTATCGCTATCACAGTCCGTTTTGTTCATCCTTTCAATGTGCCACGATGTTTCATACTCTTCTTTCCATCCCCACTCAGATGCAACAATACCTTTATTCGCCCGACTCGAATGGTCTAGGTCATAACTGCCTGCATCATATGCCTGTACATTCCATAGAGTGCCATTTGGCGATATTCTCACTCCTGCCAACGCTATAGGCCTACGGTGTACATACAGGTTTGCATTTATTATTCCCTGATTGTACAATCGGTAATTGTCAAACCTATCGTCATTTTTGGGGTTGTCCCTTACTTTTAAATTAATATTAAACAGCCCTGTCTTATCAAAATATGTTATCGGATAGTTTAATGTTTTAGCGTTAAAGTCCGCAATTCCCAAAGAGTTTTCAAAGTAATTTGCATCATGGTTATACGCCCAGTATTCCTTGTATTTCGGGTCATTCTCTGTATCGGCATATTGCACATTGTAATTAACCATATCACCAAGTAGTATATAATTAGTAGTATAACTAGGATCTGCCGTATATGATGCTGCAAGGTCGTTTAATGCCTGTGTGTATTGCCCGGCTCCGTAAGTTCTGCTGCTATTATTGCTATTAACCAAGTCGTTCAAAGTGATATAACTGGCTGTAGGTTCTGTCATTGTGATATTGGTTGAAATTATGTTATTAGAGCTTGTCCCGTCAGTCTTAAGTAAATAGTAGGCTCCATTGTCTAATATTACATAATCTTTTATATTGCTTAATGTTTCTTCATAAGTATAGTTATTTAATCCTCTGTATTTATGGTATATATCACCATTGGTCAGCCTTAAAAATAATGATGGATTTGTACCGCCTATATTTTTAATAACATCACTGACACCACTCTTATAAAGTGCTACAGACGGAGATTGGTCAACCCTCTCTCCAGAAGCATGTACTATATTGTACAAATTATTATCATCGCCAAACAAAAACATACCATAAGGTGTCATTAAAACTTTTTTTATATTTACACCTATAGGTAACGGCACATTGAAAAAATCAGATTGTGCATAATCATACTCCCATGTGGGGTCATCATCTTTATGCTTTTGCCAATGACCACCAATAACGATAGGATAACTGGCTAGTACCGTACCGTCGCTAAGTCTTACGAGTATGCCGCTTTGGTAAACTGATTCCTCTACAACAGGAAAGTTACTGCTTTTAACGGACAACATATCAGCATCGTGACTGTAGTAAAGCAATTTATTATCAGTAGTATGCATATAAAAATTAGCAGAGCCGCCAGTATAGTCTAGTATAGTTTTGATGTTATATGAATTAAAGGCCGAAGGAATCGAAGCTGCTACATCAAGTACATTGTCATAGTTTATATCCTTATACCTATACATACGGCCTGTATTGCTCAAAACATAAATACCATACGAGTATGAACCCCCATCAAGGAAGTATATAAGGTCGTTTTTAGGGTAAAGTTGTTTAACACCCCCTGATATTCCAAAAGTTCTTGATAAAGCCATAGTAGATGTCCTTATAACATCAATGCCGTCACTATCCGCCAAGATTATACTGGAGTCCCTTATTTGATTAACTGATATTAAGTTGTTCTGCAGATATGTGCCAACGACAGTGGATGTTTCAAGGTTTACAACTTTCACAATACTTTTAGAAGCAATTAATATATAACCGTAATCCTCATTATTTCCATATTGAACATCAACAATATCAGTAAGAGGTACAGTAACTTTTACAGTACAATTATTGTATGCATCAATTATTGATACACCACTGCTGGTAATAGCTGCGATGAATTGAGAATTGCCTATCTTTCTTACAGATACAATATTGTTAACCGGTATATTAGTAAAGGAAGTTCCATCAAAATATTTAGTAGTACCATTCTCCATAAGAATTAAGCCAGGGTATGCAATGGATTTCACTCTACCAAATGTGCTGCTGTCTACCATATAAGGCTTCCTTGTTTTTGTATGGTAGAAGTAGTAGTAACCATTAGAGGTTTCATACAATGCTAAGTTGTAATTATTATAGCTAACAGCTGCTTCACAGGCCTTAACATCAATTCCTATTTCTTTATTAATAATGGTATTCATCGTTTTTGGATCAACTATTGTAAAAACCTTGAAATTATTTTGATTGACGTAGTTTTTAATATCCTCCGTCAAGGATCCGAAAGCAAAGCTGTTGCCGAAGGCCAATGAATAATCCTTGCTCTTGCCTTCAGAGAGGAAAATTGCATATCTATCGCTGCCGGTCCTTAATGGAGTTGTTTTTATTGCTCCTATATCTATGCTCGTAACATTAAGGTTATCAGTACCCAAGTAAGCATCTTGAGTCCATTGAGGATCAGCATAAACACTATCGATGGAAGAAGATGTCCAATTATAGTAAGGCCCGCCCTGATTGTAATAAGTATTAAAGCTTATATCCAAATATCCTCCTGCCGTGTCATACGCTTTATAGTAGTTGCGTGTATATTCAGACCAACCACTATGACTGGTTGTATTTATGTACTGATAATGTGAATAGATTCGCCCGAAAGGTATTTCGTTAAGAGGTTTATCATAGGATTCTTTTTCTTCCCATCTTCCGCCTTCATCCTTATAGAATGGGAAACTAGATGGCATCCATATATCAGTAGCATCTCCGGCATTAATTTTGAATATAAAATGCAAATCCCTAATATATCTATATTTCATCATCGTTTGTGTGCCTATGGTTTTACTCGTATTAACAATAACAAAGTTAGGATCAACACCAATAGCCCTAAGCTGTGCAGTTTTAGCAGCAATTACAGAATTAAGTCCGTCAAGCTTTGTACCGGCATAATCAGTAAATATAAGAATATCAACAGGCTTTGTCTTTTTTACTGTAAAGCTGACCTGAGGCGCTGTATTTATTACTTCAACAATTTTTGCGCTGTTGGGCTTTGATGTAAGTGTTATGCCTGTCTTGTAGTCGCTGGCTGTCAACAGTGAGGGTATGGTATCTGCTGCCGGTATATCCTCTATGGTTTTACACTCAAATTTATATTTGCCGACCTGATTGGTTTTAAGGGTAAATGTCGCCGGATTACTAGCTCCACTGAGGTTATACAGATCAAAGCTGTCAAGCTGCGAGTATGTAAGCCCTGATGCAGACCATGTTGTTCCGTCTTTGCTGTAATACCAGGTTTCGTCAGTGAAGTCACCGTCGTTGTCGCTGTCGTAGGCATAGAACATAACGGTTTTCTTTATAGTGTCCCCATCTGTTGATTTTGACAGATTAGTTGCAGTAATAGTTGCGGTGTTGCTGTTCTTAGGGTCTCTTAATACTTGGGTTGTAACTGAGAAGTCGGCTACCGGCGCAACGTCAGGTGTTATTGTAATCGTCTTAGACTCTGAATCAGATAATCCGTATGTGCTGTCCACTCTCAGATTGAATTGATAAGCTTGAGCCTTTTTTAATAGCATTTCCTTGCTTACATCACTGCCGAAAGTGCCTATATATCTGGCATAAGCTCCATTTGTCATTGTCCAGGTATATTTATTAATCGGGTAATGCGTGGGGCTGGAGCTGCCAGCTCCGCTTACTGTAACCTTCCTATTCTCCTTTAAGGTTCCAGTTATGTCTATAGCAGCTGTCGGTACAGGAGGCGTAATTTTAATTGATGTCATACACTCACCGATCATACCGTCATTATCAACTACCGTGAGGAAAAGGTCATATTCACCTTCATTGGGATACCATACAGTGATAGTCCTTCCGTTATTTCTTACTATATTTGCTCCAGGTATATCCCAGATATAGTCAACAATCGTGCCGTCAGGATCAAAGGAGCTGCCTCCTGAGAAAATTATATTATCTCCGGCCATTCTCTCCGACGGGCCTGTTATTACCGCAACCGGGGGCTTTCCACCCGAGCCTACCGGCACATAAAAAAAGGTTACCAGTACAAACCTATTGGTACTATCCAATACAACAGTCTGCGGACTTGGAGTAGCTGAAGAGTCGAATATATATCCTGAAGGTGCCGGTTCTGCAGTTATAGTATATGTGCCGTATGGCACATCGGTTTTGCTGTTGTTAGGAGGTAAGACGTCTTCACTCGGATTTTGCTTGTTTTTGTACTGTACTATTATTGTCCCGGTACCGGGTGCAGCAGCTCCCTTTTTATAGAAAAATGTAACTGCCTTATCCGGACTGTCCTGGGTCAACGTTACACTCTGAGGGCTTGCTGTTAAAAGCGTATATCCGGAAGGTGCAGCCTTTGCAGCTATGGATTGGGTGCTTGCCATCAGGTTGCTGTTATAGCTTGCAGCATAAAGGTCTGCATTAGTATCAACATCCTTATAGTATGCTGTTATGCTGCCGTAGCGAAAAAAAGCCTCATGCTGTGCAGTGGCTTTAAACCCAGATTTTGTAGTTGTTTCAAGCTTGAAACCTTTTTTTGCTGAATCAGTATTGGTCAGATTTGCGTCATAATCAGTTATCGTTGCGGTAGTACCATCGCCGGATATTGTTACTCCGGATTTACCGGCAAGGGTTGTCCAACCGGTGCTTGCATTCCAATAATACCATGTGCGGCTTACTATAGGGTCAACTATGCCTTGCACACTTTCGTCCCGCAGCACCAAAGTCCTGTTCGTGGAGCTTTTAAGTAAAGGATTATCTTTGTTGTCAGTTATATTGTTATTATTGTAGTTTATTGTAAACAGAGCAGTAGCATCCGATGTAACAATGAGCTGAACCTGGGCGTAATACCAGTAGCCCCAGAAATCATCACCACCGGCAGTCTCAGGAGTGCCACTTGTCTCTTTTATATCGTTTATACCGTAATTTAAGCCTTTAGACTGGTGAGGGCCGTTATATGACCAGTTGCCCCATCCGTCAGTCTTTATTTTGGCCGTATTATCACGGACACACAGATAAAAGTTATATGTACCGGTGCTATTTAAGGTAAGCTCATAATTACCCAATGAGGCAGGCGTATCCTGTATTGCAGACACAAGACTGCCGCCTTTTGTAACCTGGAAGTCTACCATATCAATAGCAGATCCTGAGCCTACTGTACTTAAGTTATTTATATTTATTTTTATTGTTGTGCCAATAGGAACGCCCTCAACTTTAGTTACAGTAGTGTTATCAGTTGCACTTGTACCTATTATATTGCCATTGGCTTTATTAATGACTGCAAATTTTGATGTAGGGACAGTAGCACCCTTGTCTTTAAATATTTTAGAGTGAATCTGACGGTAATCAGTGGGGTCCGAATAAGTGCCTTTACCATAAATCGGTAGGTACGGAGATGTACCAGCAAATACACTTACAAGCATATCAAGTGGGCTTGATGATAAAATAGTAATTAGCGAAAGCACTAATGCTATTATCTTTTTATGTTTCATATAGTGCACCTCCGTTACTTTATTGTAACTGAGTAATCAAAGGATTTTTGTATGTTATTTCGTTTGTAATCAACTTTAAAATTAAAAACTGTACCCGGCTTAAAATTATAGCTGAAATACTCGCATGTATTGCCTACAAATTTACCATTCCACTCAATAATCCTATATAATCTTGCTTTGCCTGCCCTTACTGCATCCTTCCATTCATTTTGCTTTATTGTTTGTAACCCTATAAGTGAGTTAGTCCTTATTGAATTTATGTCTGTATAATTAGTACAATGCATCTTAATCGCAAAATCACTGTTATAGTCTCTATAATTAAGCAGGGTTATCTCTGCATGTGTATCTACATCATTAACATGCTCAACCTTCAATATAGGCTCAGGAATATATGTCTTATCTGCCTTTTGTCTTTCAAGTTCAATCTTGCTTTTAGCAATAAGGTCTTCTTCGGTATAGTTGCCGGCTTTTATCCTGGCTACAAGGGCTTTATAGTTATCATCTGCTGACATACGGGCTTTATACTCCGCCGGGTTAGCTTTATAATCAACCATTCTTGAAATAATTACTGCTGCTTCAGCCCTCGTTGTCAATCCTTCCGGTTTGTACAATCTTTTGCTGCCTTCTATGTTACCTCTAATAAGATATTCCTCATAAAGCTTTGTAAGGCTGCCGTTTGCTTCTGTAATATCTGCAAAAGGGTTTTCCCCTTCTGATGGTTCAAGCTTCAATGCTCGGAACATCATTATACCCATGTCCCTCCTTGTCAGAGGTACATCAGGGAAAAAGTTTTCACCTATTTCATCCTTTACTATTACACCGTTTCTCAAAGCTGTTTCTATATATACTGAAGCCCAATGAGACTTTGAAGTTGGGAAAGGTCTTAAATCATCAAAGCTTACACTGTCTATTTTCTTATATTCCATAGCTTGTACCAGCATTTTTACAAACTGTGCCCTTGTCACCTGCCTCTGCGGGTTGAAGCTGCCGTCCGGCATTCCATCGATTATATTTATCCCGTTCATTTTGCCTACTGCATCCGCAAACCAGTCAGTAGCTTTTACATCTTTGAATTTTGCAGCTGAACCAGGCTCTGCGTATACAGAGCTTATTAATAAGGTGCATATAATTGCAGTTGATATAGCCTTCAAGCCAACACTTTTCACTTGATATCCCCCTATTCGACGAATATTTATTGTTTACAATATTTGTATTTGTGTTATAATATGAATGAGGTAATCGTACCGCAAGTGCGGTTGCCCAAAACGGAAGTTTAACCTATAACCGTCCTGGGTTCAGCAGGGCGGTTATTTCATTCTAAAGCTCAGAATTGTTATGATTAACACCGAGAACATTATCATCAAAGACAAAGCCTCAAATGTGCTCATAAGCAACCACCTCCTTGCGGAGAGTGGCAGCCGCACCTGCTTTATTCGATTACCTCAAAGTTGAGTACATACTACGATTTCTCTTCTAATTAACTGTCTAACCCATATTCGTTCCTGCAGCCTATTCGCTCTTCCTGAAGTTCGTCGGATATACATTATCCGCAACAAGCTCTGTTACGTAATGTACCTCCTCCTTTTCATATTTCCTGCTTTGCAGCCTGCCTTCTACAGAAACAAGCTCTCCTTGTTTGAGGTACTTTGCTATGAACTTTTCCGGAAGATTCCATGCAACAATCTGGATGAAATCCGCAGGCCTGTTATTTTCATTGTCCAGATAGTCCCTGTCAATCGCCAGGGTAAATTTTGATACTCTTTTCTTTTCATCGAAGGTCTTTGTTTCTGCATCAGCTGTGAGCCTGCCCATAAGGATTGATTTGTTTAGCATTATATTACCGCCTTTCCGGTGCAATGCACCAAATAATATTGAATGTTTGATGTTTACAATATTTGTATTTGTGTTATACTATAAGTGAGGTAATCGTACCGCAAGTGCGGCTGCCCATTAGGAAAAGACTAAGCCTTTAACCGTCCTGGGTTCGAGCAGGGCGGTTACTTCTTTTTTGAGTCCAGAACTGCAATCAGCAGCATTGAAAACATTATCATCAAGGACAATGCTTCAAAGGTACTCACAAGCACCACCTCCTTAACAGGAGTGTGGCAGCCGCACCTGCTTTATTCGATTACCTCAAGATTTTTCTCCATTCTTGTCTGTATATATTTGTTAATACTATACCAATTTTGTTATTTTTTGTCAATTGTTTCCATATGAATTGACCTTTTTCTTGTGTAATCTGCAAAAAATTTAAAACTGCCGGTTATTTTTCTAACCGGCAGTTTCTCAATTCACTATATTATTATTTTATTCCCCTGCTTACCATTTCCTGAACCACGAAGGATGCTACATCCTCAGCATAGCTTCCTGCTCCGAAGCCTGCATCATATCCTAATTCCTTTGCAAGCTCATGGGATATTCTTGGTCCTCCGCAGGTTACTATGAACCTGTCGCGAAGGCCCTCTGCCTCAAGCAATTCAATAAGGTTTGTCATGTTCTGGATATGAACGTTTTTCTGGGTTACTGTCTGAGATACCAGGAGTGCATCGGCATTAAGCTCGACAGCCTTCTTTATGAATTCCTCATTAATTACCTGGCTTCCAAGGTTGTAAGCCTCTATCATTTCGTATCTTTCAAGGCCGTAATGCCCCGCATAGCCCTTCATGTTCATTATTGCGTCTATTCCTACAGTGTGGGCGTCAGTACCTGTGCTGGCACCTATTACAACCAGCTTTCTTCCTATGTTCTTCCTGATGTATTCATCCACTTCAGTCATACTCATTACAGAGCTTTCGACTTTAGTAACCTTTACATCAGTCACATCAATCGTATGCATGCAGCTTCCATACACCACAAAGAAGGAGTACCCAACTCCCAGATCAGCCATATGAACTACGCTGGGTTCTTCGATTCCCATCTTCATTGCATAAAGCTTTGCAGCCTCTGCAGCCACTTCATCCGCCTTTATCGGCAGTGTAAAGCTCAACTGCACCTTCCCGTCGTTCATTGTATCCCCGTAAGGCT
The DNA here is from genome assembly GCA_964619815.1 of uncultured Clostridiaceae bacterium. Taxonomy (GTDB): domain Bacteria; phylum Bacillota; class Clostridia; order Lutisporales; family Lutisporaceae; genus BRH-c25. Next base: position 11,499 of record CAZUGK010000116.1, read on the forward strand.
TAACTCTTTTGGGGTCAAAGGTTATATCAAATTCTCTCTTATTCATCGAATACAAACCTGAGCTCATGAAAACACCTCCTATCTATCTAACATCAATTCTATAAATGGATTCAAGTATTTTGCATCTTTTTCAGTTACACCGTCCAGGCCTTTTCCGCCGGTTCTGCTTCTCTTTACTCCTGCGAACTTACCCTGCTCCAGTGTTGCGAAAAGTCCTTCCTCTTCTATATCCTTCAAAAGAGCAGCAGCCTTTTCCAGTACTTCGGCCGCTCTGGTCTGGATAATTCCGCCTTCTTTAAACTCAACTTCGTCCCCTATATTTCTCATATTGTTGAATATATACCTTGCATTCTCTATAGAGAGAGCCCTGTCAGACATAAATGGGGTATGAATGGCTTCTGTCATCATTCCAAGCAGCTGTAAGCCCTGATTCGTCCAAATGGATATCATGTTGAAAAGCGCATCCTGCAAATGTCCCTTGAATATGTTGCCTGTCATGTACTTTGTCGGAGGCATGTATTTCAAAGGAGCCTTGGGGAATATTTCCCTTGCCATCTGAGCCTGCGCCAGTTCCATTAAGAAACCGTTCTCTATGCCCGGTTCCATTTCAAAAGCATGCCCAAGGCCCATCTGCTCTTCAGGTATTCCGGCCTTGAGTGCAAACTGTTCGTTTATGAATTGGGAAGCAAGTACTGTATGTGCTTCCTCCACAGCATCTGCAGTTGTAAGGTAATTGTCCTCACCGGTATTTATAATTACACCCGCAAAACCGTTTATTATTCTCGAGAAGTTTTGGTCTACCAATGTTCTCTGCATGTTTATGTCTCTGAAAAGTATTCCGTATAATGCATCATTCAGCATTACATCCAGTCTTTCCATTGCACCCATTGCGGCAATTTCCGGCATGCAAAGCCCTGAGCAGTAGTTGCAGAGTCTTATATATCTTCCAACCTCCTGACCTACTTCATCAAGAGCCTTTCTCATTATCCTGAAGTTTTCCTGAGTGGCATAGGTTCCTCCGAAGCCCTCCGTAGTAGCACCATATGGCACATAGTCCAGAAGACTCTGGCCTGTAGTCCTTATAACTGCTATTATGTCAGCACCCTGCTTTGCAGCTGCCTGGGCCTGCACTACGTCTTCGTATATATTTCCGGTAGCTACAATTACATACAGGTAAGGCTTTTTGCCTTCACCTATAGTGTTCAGGTATTCATCCCTATTGCCCTTATTGCCTTTTATCCTGTCAACCATTTTGGATGCCAGTTCGTAAGCCTTGTCTTTGATTTCCTTTTCAGGCTTTGCAGGAAGCTTTGTCAAATCCAGTTCCCCTGCTGCTACCTTTTCAGCGATTTCCTGGGTTGTGAGTCCCGTGTTGAGAACTGCATTTGTCAGAAAATACGCCGCTCCAATATTTAAGCCGCCATTGTTTTTGATGTTCTCTACAACAACATTCGGAAGCGGAGTTCCGACATCGTTTACACCGTCAACTCCAAGCAGTCTTGTTATTGTTCTTTCAACCGCTACTGTAGTATGAAGGTCAATGAATTTTTGTGTGTCTTCCGCTATATGTCTGGCTGATTCCCTTGCGCTGTCTATAAGCTTCCTGTCAAGATTCAATTTGCTCATGTAAACACCTCCATGATTCTAGTCTCTAGTCTCCA
>CAZUGK010000117.1:0-12962 GCA_964619815.1 uncultured Clostridiaceae bacterium
CACGTACGGTTCTGTAGAGGAGCATGGGCGGCAACGCCCGTGTTTACTCAAGATATTATGTGATTGAAACTTATATCAGAGGAGTTATTATGAATAAAGTAAGCATAATCAAATGTGGAGATTACAAATTCGAGAATGTGAAAAAGGCCGTTTATGATGCCCTTGACGGTATTGAAGCTATAAAACATAAGATAGCAAAAGGCTCAAGGGTGCTGGTAAAGACGAACCTCCTGATGAGAAAGAACCCTGAGGATGCGGTTACTACCCACCCCATGGTAGTGGAGGCGATAGTAAGGTACTTGCAGGATATGGGCTGTAAGGTGATAATCGGTGATAGCCCCGGGGGGCCTTTTACAGAGTGGAGTCTGAAATCGATCTATAAAGCTGCAGGAATGATAGAGGTGGCGGAAAGGACCGGCTGTGAGCTGAATTATGACACTTCTACAGTTGAGATAACAAACCATGAAGCGAAAAGGCTCAAGAGCATGCAGATCATAAAGGTTGCCAGGGAGGTTGATTTTGTAGTATCCGCTGCAAAGCTTAAAACTCATGGGATGATGACATATACAGGCGCAGTGAAGAATCTTTTTGGAGTAATACCTGGGCTGACGAAAGCTGACTATCATTTAAGGCTCAATAGCGTGGATAACTTCGCCGATCATCTGGTGGACATTTGTGAAGCAGTAAAACCTGTATTCTCAATCATTGACGGGATTGATGGAATGGAGGGGGATGGACCCTCTGCCGGTGAAAAAAGACACGTAGGACTTATTCTGGCTTCAGAGAGTCCTTATGCACTTGATACAGTGGCTTCCGGCATAATAGGTATGAATCCCATGATAGTGCCTACCATAAGGGCAGCAAAGGAAAGAAAGCTTTTCAGCGGGGATCTGAAGGATGTTAAGGTAAATGGTGTACAGCTTAGCGAAATAAGTATTGCGCCCTTCAAGCTTCCCAGTTCTGCAAATGTAAACTTTGTAGGCGGCAGAGTCCCCAAATTTGTCGAAAAGTTCCTGCTGAATAATCTAAGGCCAAGGCCTGAATTCAACTATGATCTGTGTGTGTCCTGCGGTGACTGCAAAAGAAGCTGCCCTCCGGGAATAATTGATATGAGCAGCGGCAAGCCTGTGCCTGACTTAAACAAGTGCATAAGATGCTTCTGCTGTCATGAGTTGTGTCCTAAGAAGGCCGTGAACATCAAGAAACACTGGCTGTATGATAAAGTGATGAAGTAATATTCAGTGCATATAATAAGCTATGGAGGTTTTTATGATGTTATTAAAGGAGCTTCGTGAGAAGGTAATAGAAATCTCGTTGAAAGCACAGAAGGAAAAGCTCATTCCGCTTACAATGGGCAATTTCAGCGCAAGGGACAGAGGGACAGGATATATTTGCATTACTCCCAGCGGTATGGAGTATGATAAGTTAACAGCTGAGGATATTGTAGTATTGGATGAGGACGGTAACGTTGTTGAAGGAAAAAGGAAGCCGTCTATTGAAGCGCCGCTGCATTGTGCCGTATACAGGAGAAGAAAGGATGTATTCGGAGTATCCCACACTCATTCAGTTTTTGCTACAGCCTGGGCAGCCTGCAATGAAAGCATACCGGTAGTTGTTGCGGAGCTGGCGGCGCTTATAGGGGGACCGGTGGAGTGTGCACTTTATAAGCCCATGGGTTCTCTTGAGCTTGCTGAAACAGCCGCAATTCGTCTTAGAGACCGGCACGCAATCCTCCTTGCCAATCACGGAGTGCTTGCAGTGGGGCATGATATAGAAACAGCCTTTGCAAATTCCGTTGTAGTTGAAGAAGGAGCAAAAATTGCTTATTATGCAAGACAAATAGGCGTGATGAAGCTTATACCGGAAGAAGAATGCAGTGCCTTAAGAAAAAATACCTTGGAAAAATATGGGCAGAAATAGCAGGTTACAAAAAAATGTAAATTATAGTATGATGTAATAGACATATATTTACTTAACCATATGACAGGAGGCTCAAGGATGAAATATAACTATGGCTCATTAATGAAAAGGGCAGTAATAACCCTTACTTTGATGTTTGGACTGGTATTTGCAATTATTACAGCCTTGCTGTGGTACCTGGATATGCCTTTGAGCTACAACTGCCGTTGTAGTTGTTCTGCTGCAGTATGCTTTAAGCCCGTTCATCATACAAATCTTATATGATATTGAGTTCATAGATATGAACTATGGACTCCAGCCGGAAGTGTGGAAGTTTATAGAAGATACCTGCCAAAAATTCAATATCAGAACACCTGGGATAGGGATTATTAAAGACGGCAATCCGAATGCTTTCACCTACGGCTATTACAGCGGTTATGCAAAGCTTGTACTTACACAGGGGTTGATTGAAAAGCTTTCGCAGGAAGAGCTTGAAGCGGTAATAGCTCATGAGCTTGGGCATATAAAACATAATGACTTTGCTGTTATGATGCTGGTATCATTGATACCAATGATAATGTATCAGGTTTACACCTGGACAAAGAATAGTGATAAGTCAAAGCCTGCCTATTGGGTGGGAATTGGCGCATATGCCGCATATATTTTCAGTCAATTTTTTGCACTGTCCTTTTCCAGAATAAGAGAATACTATGCAGATAGCTTTTCCAAAGAAACTTTGGAAAATGGGTCACCTTTGAAGAATGCCCTTATAAAAATTGCATATGGCTATACGGCAATGGAGGAAAAAAAGGGCAAAAGGGTTGCTGCAATTGGTATAGCAAATAGCATTCAGAACGAAGGCTTTGTGCTTACCCATTATAAAGTTTTGAACTCAGGCGATTTGGAAGAAAAGCTTATAGCATGGGATATGAAGAATATCTGGGGCAGATGGTACGAGCTGAACTCAACACATCCGCTTACAGCCAAGAGGATAATGGCTTTGGAGGGTAAGTCTCCGGCTGAATATGCATTAAGTACATCGGCTGTACTGAAATTTCTGTTGGAAGCAGCAATTGGATTACTTCCCTGGATTTCTGCCGGAATCATCTTTTTTGCCAATAGGAGCAGAATAATTGAGGATGGACTTTATTCAACAGTTATCAGTATTGCAAAGTATGAGCCGTTTTATTTGTTATTGCTCGGTGCATCGCTGCTTATAAAGTTCTACTACTCCTATAGCAAGGATTATCAGAAGTATAAGCTGGAAGAACTGCTGTCTATTGAATCTGCATCACCGGTGAAAGGGGTACCTGCAGTTGTTGAGGGCAAGGTAATTGGAAAGGGTATACCCGGATATTTCTTCAGTGAGGATCTGGTAATTGATGACGGTACTGCGATTATGCTTATTGACTATAGGCAGCCCCATAGAATATTTGAGATAATATTCAGCCTTGGCAGAGCTGAAGAACTGAAGGGAAAGGATGTAAAGATTATAGGCTGGTATAAGAGGGGACATCGCCCCTACTTTCAGTGCAGGCATATAATTGCAGATGGCAAGAAGCTGATATCCTTTAATTATATTCTTAATGAATTGTTTGGATATGCTCTTATAGCAACGGGGATAATAATGTATCTGATGTTTTGCATATGAAGGAAAATGCCAATATACTATCAATGCAATATGAAGCTGACGGAATCCTGTTAACCCTGGAATGTAAAGAAGCAGATCAGAAGCGGTACAGTCAGTATGCAGCGATAAATTAAAATCGTGCACAGGGGTATGTTCTTCAGAGAATACCCCTGTGCATTTATTAATTCATACCAGACTTATTCCAATATATCCAAACCTACATTTAAAAAACCGGGAATCATTATATCCGCACCTGATAGCTCAGGGCTGGTACCCACACCCACACACCTCATGCCCGCCCGTTTTGCAGCTTCGACTCCTGCCTTTGCATCCTCAAAGACCACACAATTTTGAGGCGGCAGCCCAAGCTCTTGTGCTGCAAGCAGGAATACCTCCGGATCAGGCTTTGCCTTGGAAACCTTATTGCCGTCTATAACTGCATCAAAGCAGTCTGTCAGCTTTAGCCTGTTTAGTATGGTCAGCGCATTTTTGCTGGCGGAACCCAAAGCTGCCTTTAAACCTGCTGCCCTTACGTTTTCTATGAATTGCTTTGCTCCCGGAAGGACTTCATCTTCATTCATAACAGTAATGTAATCCACATACCACTGATTTTTCTTTGCTGCAAGGGCAATTTTAGTTTCTTCATCAAAGGATAATCCTCCGATCTCCAGGAGGATTTCCAGAGAAGCCATGCGACTTACTCCCTTGAGCCTTTCATTGTCCTCTTCTGAAAAGTCAAAGCCCAGCTCTGCGGCAAGTCTCTTCCATGCAAGATAGTGATATTTGGCGGTGTCAACAATAACTCCGTCCAAATCAAATATGCAGCCCTTTATTGTACTCATATGACCTCCTATATAATGCATAAAAAATTTTGTGGAAGATTTATACTTTTTTTATGCATTATAGAATAACCTGATACCTTTTTCAATTATGAGTATTTCTAATTATTCATTCTGTTGGTTGTACTTTACTCTATATTCATTAGGGGTGCAGCCGATAAACTTTCTGAAAATCTGGGTGAAGTAGCTCTGGTTGCAGAACTGGTAAAATATAGCGATATCTGAAATCTTGGTATTTGTATATCTTATATAGTACTTTGCTTCGTTGACTCTAGTCTTCATAACATAGTCAGGCAGGTTAATCCCAACTTCTTTTTTGAACAGGGTTGACAGGTAATTGGGATGTACATATATGGCGTCGGCTATCTGCTGAAGTGTCAGCTTGTTGGTCAGGTTCTTATAAATATAGGATATGGCCTGTTGTATTATATTAGAATATTTGCTTTTGGACAGATCCTGAACTATTTTCACATACTGCTCGGCGGCAGTATATTCATAATCCATCAGCTCCTGCAGACTGCTCATATCTTCAATAGCAAGTATAATGGAATCACTCAGTGTAAAGGCCGCTTCGGGCATTACCCCGCCTTCAATTGCTGCTCTGGTGAACAAGGTAACCGAGCAGATCAATGAATTCTTAACTGAACGCAGTGCGTCCTTTGATAACCTGGTTCTTTTCAGTGAGTTTATCTCACTAAGTACTGTCATGGTGTCATTTAGATTGCCGGATTTTATCTTTGATAATAGCTCCTGCTCTAAAAAGAAAGGTGGGTGATGGAACAGGGTTTCCCTGTTCTTAATCATTTCAGTGAAGTAGTCGTCAGAAATGAAAATGCGCTCCTTGGAATAATCCCCCCTGGGGTCAGCGGCAGCATTGCTGCCAAACAAATATTCCAAAAGCTTTCCGCTGTTGTAATACCTGTTCGTATCCAGGATCGGCAGGTCCTCAAAGTAATTCACAAGCTTATACTTTATTTTTATTGGCAATTTGTTGAGTCTTATTATATTATTAATTATACCTTCATGTATTTTCTCGTTTAAAATAGGACCTGCAATTAATTGATAATCTTCTTTTATTTGAAGAATAATGAAGCACTCATCATAATTGTTCCTGTAGTAATATGATTTGATCCGGTCAATAGGGCTGCTGTCTGATATGGCAGGTATGTCCTCAATTTTGTATGCATCTTTTATTATTCTGTTTATATAATTGATGTCCTCAGGCAGGGAATATATGCTTTTTCTGTTCTGAATCAGGTTTACAGGGATAAGGGTTGCTTGGTGGAAGGTCCGGAGTTTTTCTTTGATATCCTTGAGGTCTCCCATAATAAATTCCCCCTTATTCAAAATGTGAAGAAGCGGCTTTTTCACATTTTGTTTCCTTAGCTTAAATCACGGAAATCTTATTCTTTCATTTGAATGACGATATTAATATTTTAACATAAATGTTAATATTTTGGTATATTTAATGTTCGGCTTGCTTTAGAATGTAGCTAGGAAAACATTTTAGGAGGGAAATAAATGAAAAGAAAATTAGCGTTAGTATTAGCGGCTCTTATGATTTTCATGTCTTTCAGCGTAGTCGGTGTTAGTGCTGACACAAGAACGGTTATCAAATGGGCTACACAAGCAGACACAACACCTGCAACACAGATCCTGATTGACGAGTTCAACAAATCCCAGACTAAATACACGGTAGAATGGGTGCAGATGACTAATGACTCAGGGCAGATGCATGACCAGTTACTGACTTCCTTATCATCAAAATCCAGTGAATACGATGTATTATCATTGGACGTTGTTTGGGCAGGCGAATTTGCTGCAGCCGGATATCTTCTTCCGATAGACAAGGATATGTATGCAGCAGGCTTAAAGAAGACATTATACAATGCAGGCTCAATGTCAGCTGGGAACTATATGGGCAAACAGTACACACTTCCATTATTTCCAGACTTAGGACTTCTTTACTTCCGTTCAGACATAGTCAGCAAAGAAGATGCTGCTAAGCTTGTTTCCGGTAAATATACATACAACGACCTGGCTGCTATGGCTAAGAAGTATAAAGGAAAAGGCGGCACAACTGATGGCTATGTTTGTCAGGCAAGACAGTATGAAGGCCTTACCTGCAACTTCACTGAGTTTACAGGCGGCAAGACAGATGCTGCCAGCGTAAAGGCCGGACTTGAAACAATGAAGATGTTCATGACTTCAAGCTTTGTACCCAAGAATATATTGAATTATAACGAAGCTGAGACTCACAATTCATTCATAAATGGAAAATCAGTATTTGCAAGAAACTGGCCATATCAGTATGCAATGCTGACAGAATCGGTTAAGCCTTCACAGGTTGGCATAGCTCCACTTCCAAAAGGAAGCACAGTAGGCGGCTGGATACTTGGTATCAACAAGAACTCAAAGAATTCTGCAGGTGCATTCGAATTCATGAAATATGCAGCGGGCTGGACAGGACAAATGATAATGTCCAGAAAAGGCGGACATCTGCCAGGATATAATTATCTGCTGACTGACAAGAGAGTTGAGAATCCTATGCTTGAAATGGCTGGTCTGCAGAATGCATTAAAGACAACAATTTCAAGACCTGTTTCAGCACAGTACTCCAAGACCTCAGACGTTATACAGGTTAATGTCCACAAGTACTTGTCCGGAGGACAGGATTTGAATACTACAGTTAATAATGTGGTAAAGGCATTAAAGTAAAACATAAACAAAAATTATATCAATAAAGGAATTGGGCTCAAGTAAAAAGGGGCCCAATTCCTTTAAAAAAGGCTTCTATTAAAGCATTTTAACAACCAAGGAAGCCTTTTATGAAACTCGCTTACGGGGCATGACAAATTAAGGTATAATATATGCCCCTGCTCGTTATAGTAAAGACTTTTTTGGGGGAGTGGTCGCATGAAAAGGATGGGGTTTAAGGAATCACTCTTTATACTGCCAGCAATACTTCTAATAGCTTTATTCTCACTTTGGCCTATCTTTAAAGTAATCAATTATTCTTTCTTTGATTATCAATTGAATGATCAGCAGAAATCCAAGCTTTCTACAGAAGAAAAGTTCAACGTTGATCTTTTCATGGAAAACTCGGATTATGTGAGCATGTTCCTTGATATGAACAGGGATAGCTTCCCTGCAGACGCCCAAGGCAAGGTTGATGAGGTCATTACTCAGGTAAATGGAATAAAAGAACTGCTTTCTGATAAATCAGGTTATATTGAATTAAGCGGAGACCTGAAGAAACAAGTAGGAGACAATTTTGACAAGCTGATGGAAGAAGCGGATTATTTTGTCCAGAATTATGATTTCGCGGACAGGGAAAATCTCAGGCTTGTTATGGAGGATATGAACAAATGCTTTGTACGGTCCAATTTCATAGGCCTCAAGGGCTACTATGAGGCCATAAAGGATGAGAGAGTAAAGATAGCATTGGGCAATACAGTAGTATTTACTATAATATCCGTTGCTCTGGAATTCCTGCTTGGTTTGGGATTGGCAATAATCATGAACAGAGCTATGAAGGGCCAGGGTTTTGTTCGTGCAATATCTCTTATACCCTGGGCAATACCTACTACGGTTGCTGCCCTGATGTGGAGCTATCTCTATGATGGAACCAGCGGTATTGTAGCAAATATACTGCAGAATATACACATAATAGGTGATTCAAGAGATTTGCTGTTAACCGGAAGCGGGGCAATGGCATCCGCAATACTTGCCGATGTGTGGAAGACAACTCCTTACATGGCACTCCTTATACTGGCCGGCTTCCAGACTATACCGGGAGTGGTATATGAAAGTGCAAAGGTTGATGGATCAGGGGTATTCAACACTTTCTTCAAAATAACTCTTCCCCTGCTGAAGCCATCCATACTTGTTGCACTTTTAATGAGAACATTGGATGCCTTCAGGGTATTCGACCTTATATATGTACTTACCAGCGGCGGACCTGGCGGTTCGACAGAGACCATGTCCATATATGCGTACAAGACCATGTTTCAGCAAACCAACTTTGGGTATGGGTCGATAGTAGTTATACTTATGGTTGTATTCGTCGCATTAATTGCAGCCTTCTACATAAAAGTACTTGGGGCCAACGTAATGGAAAGGGATTAGGGGGTGTTGACGTGGATAGGAAATCAAGCAAGACCATTTCACCAGTGGCTATATTTGTAACATTATATCTGATTGTAATTGTTTTCCCATTTCTTTGGGTTCTAACAGCCTCTTTCAAACCAACAGAGGAGATATTCGGAGACGGGGCATTCAGAATAATCTCAGCAAATCCGACACTGGCAAACTATATAAATGTATTGCAGAACGGCCTTTTGAGGTCAATGATGAACAGTTTTGTAGTTGCAAGTTTAACAGCCATATACGTTATAGCAGTGGCATCTCTGGCAGCATATGCAATTACAAGGTTCAAGTTCAGGGGAAAGAATCTGCTGCTTGGGATAATACTGGCGGTTTCCATGTTCCCGCAAATGATAATTGTAGCTCCCGTATACAACTTGTTTATGAAGCTTAACTGGACCAACAGCTATTTTGTAGTGCTGCCTTATTCAACAATTACTCTGCCCGTTGCTGTTTTTATTCTGGTTACACATTTTAACAAGATCCCGATTGCGCTGGAGGAAGCGGCTACAATTGACGGGGCAACACCGCTGCAGATATTGTCAAAGATAGTATTCAGGCTGGCAGCACCAGGGATTTTCACTACTGCCATAATCGTGTTTATAGCGGCGTGGAACGAGTTTCTCCTTACAGTTACCTTGAATACCAATAAAGCTTATCATACCGTTCCTGTAGCAATTTCATTCCTGAAGACGCAGTTTACAATATTATGGGGGGATGTTACTGCAGCTACAGTTATAGCTACCATACCCACACTGATTATTGTACTTTTATTCCAGAAGCAAATAGTATCAGGCTTAACCTCTGGAGCTGTTAAAGAATAGCATAAGCTTTGCGTGTCAGAAAGGGGCGTACACCATGAAATTAGGGATCGAAGAGATTAAGCCGTATTTTGGGCTTGATGAATGGGAAATCATAGAATATGATTTCAATCCTGAAAGAAATTACCACAGTGAAACGATTTTTTCGGTAGGAAACGGATTTATCGGTATCAGAGGAACCTTCGAAGAGGGGTTGGAAAGTGAACTGCAGTTGGGGGCAGAAGGGACTTTTTTAAATGGTGTATATGAAGAGGGAATCATCAAGTATGGAGAAATAGCATATGGTTTTCCAGAAAAAAGCCAGACAATGATTAATACTGCAAATGGCAAGAAAATCATACTGTATCTGGAGGACGAGAGATTCAATATGCTTTCGGGGCAGTTCCTGGAGTATAAGCGTTCCATGAATATGAAGGAAGGCATATTGAAAAGGAGTCTCATATGGCAGTCGCCAAGGGGGAAGCAAATAAAGCTGGAAACCGAAAGAATGGTCTGTCTTCAAAGGAAAAACCTTGCGGCCGTTAAATATAAAGTAACACCGTTGAATTTCGATGGAGATATAAGAATAATATCTGAGATTGATGGAAATCTAAAGTGTTCGTCAGAGGAAAAGGATCCAAGAATCGGGTCGGGACTCGAGGAAGGCTCATTTTACACTGTTGATGCAATGGTAAAGGCTGATACGGCAGTTCTTCTGCAAAGGACAAAAAAGACAAGGATTACTGTTGCATGTGCTGCCAGAGGAATTATGCAGACCCAGTGCTGCTGCAGCACTGAAAAGCATGCTGAAAAAGACAGTGTTGGGCAGGAATATCAAATAGAGGCCCAAAAGGGCAAAGCTATAGAATATATAAAATATGTTGTCTACGATGCTTCCTTTGAATCACAGGAGAGTATTTTAAACCACGCTTTTGACGTTTTGGAAAGTGCAGTAGGTTTGGGATATGATAAATTAAAACAGGAGCAATACGGGTTTCTTGCGGACTATTGGGATAAGTCGGATATAGAAATAAAAGGGGATGTGCCCTTGCAGCAGGCCATAAGGTTTAACCTTTTCCATATCCTTCAGTCGGTGGGAAGAGACGGGAAAACCAATATATGTGCCAAGGGCCTTACCGGGGAGGGCTATGAAGGGCATTATTTCTGGGATACGGAAATGTATGTGATACCTGCTTTTTTGTACAGCAATCCCTCCATCAGCAGAAAGCTCCTGGAATACAGGTATAGCACCCTGGATAAGGCAAGAGCCAGGGCAAGAGAAATGTCCCACGACAAGGGAGCACTATTCCCATGGAGGACGATAAACGGAGAGGAATGTTCAGGATATTTTCCTGCAGGTACGGCTCAGTATCATATAAATGCCGATATAGCCCATGCGATAAAAATATATATGGAGGTTACACAGGATTACGAATTTTTATTGCTTTATGGAGCGGAAATACTCTTTGAAACGGCCAGGCTGTGGGTGGACTTAGGCTTCTTCAGCAGTGAAAAAGGCGGCAAATTCTGTATAAACTGTGTTACAGGTCCGGATGAATACACAGCAATAGTAAACAATAACTTCTACACTAACCTTATGGCAAAGGAAAACCTTGAATATGCCTATAATACAGCTGTCTGGCTCAAGAAAAACCACAAGCCGGAATATGAAAGGCTGGTCTCCGGTATAGGACTGGAGCCTGAAGAGATAGCGCTATGGAATATAGCTGCCGACAATATGTATGTGCCGTATAGTGAGAAGCATGGTATACATCCGCAGGATGACAGCTTTTTGGATAAGGAAGTATGGGATTTTGAAAATGCTCCAAAAGACAACTATCCCCTTCTGCTGCACTATCATCCGCTGGTCATATACAGGCATCAGGTTTGCAAACAGGCTGACGTGGTGCTGGCATTGTTCCTGCTGGGGAATAAGTTCAGCCTTGAGCAGAAGATGAAGGACTATGACTATTATGAAAAGGTCACTACCCATGATTCTTCACTTTCCGCCTGTATATTCAGCATAGTGGCCAATGATATCGGATACCACGAAAAAGCATATGACTATTTTATCAAAACAGCAAGAATGGATTTGGACGACTACCAGGGCAATACCCATCACGGGGTACACACAGCTAATATGGCAGGCAGCTGGATGTGCATAGTAAACGGGTTCGCCGGAATGCGGGTTTATGATGGCGTATTGAGCTTCCAGCCGTATATCCATCCTAACTGGGAAGAGTACAGCTTTAAGATAAACTACCGGGGAAGCATTATAAAGCTTACGATAAATAGCAAAGGAACTACTTACAAGCTTGTTGAAGGAAAAGAGCTGGAGATCACCCATCGGGGAAAGAGCTTCATGTTAAAGGATACGCTTTTTTTGGATTAGCTATTGAGAAATCAATAGCTTTTTTCTTTATGAAGCATAAATTGCTACCTTTTTTTAAAAAAAACTAGTATATTATAATTATTAATATAATATACATAATAAGAAGGGATATGACTATGCCTACGATGGATGAGCTGTCAAAAGCAATTGCGGGCTGTACAAAATGCAGGCTGCATATGAATAGGACAAATATTGTGCTTGGAGAAGGAAATCCTGCTGCAAGGGTTATGTTTATAGGAGAAGCACCCGGAGCGGATGAGGATAGGCTGGGCAGACCTTTTGTAGGCAAAGCCGGACAGCTTTTGGACAAAGCGCTGAACGCTTTGGATTTTTACAGGGATCAGAATTTCTATATATGTAATATCTGCAAGTGCAGGCCGGAAAACAACCGCACTCCCGAGGATGACGAAGCAGAAGCATGTCTGCCGTATCTCCGCAGGCAGGTTGTCATCGTAAAGCCAAAAATAATAGTGTGTCTGGGAGCAACATCAGCAAAACATATAATTGACAAGCAGGCAAGGATTACATCTATTAGAGGCAAATGGTTTGAAAGAAAAGGCTATCACATGACGGCAACCTTTCACCCGGCGGCTTTGCTAAGAGATGAAAGCAAAAAAAGACTTTTCTGGGAAGATCTGAAAAAGGTAAAAGAAAAGTATGACGAAATTATATCTTCCGAACAGAAGATAGATATATAAATTCCTATATATAATGAACATACTATAGAATTTCATTTATATATGTGTTTTTACAAATACATATTTGCAGATATAAAATGAAGAAAAGTGAAATAATATATTTGATTGTAAGGTTGCTCTGAATAAAGCTACCTTTATATAAACAAATAAAGTCGAAATAGATGATAACTGTAGTACAAACTGCCAATTGACATAACAAACAGAAGATGATAAGATAATGTTTGTGCCTCGAAAGAGACAGGAACAAACGAGAAACCGCAAATTTCTAGTTGACGTAAAAGGGAATGCATGATAAGATATAATTCCTGCTTCGATAACGAGGCAGCAAAACAGACAGGATATGAGAGACACAAATTACCACTAAAAACCAGCAAAAACAGTATTGACAACAAGTTAGTGGTGTGGTAAGATAGTAAACGTCGCCGGTTGATGCGGCGGCAGCAAATGAGAAGAATCACAAGATCTTCCATTGAAGATTAAGACTTTCGCAGAGCGAAAGTACATTGATCCTTGAAAACTAAACAGTGTAAAATGATAACCAAGAATTCTTTTGAGTTA
>CAZUGK010000118.1:0-12831 GCA_964619815.1 uncultured Clostridiaceae bacterium
GCTCCTGATGAATTCAGCAAAGAGGAATAAATATTTGCCTCGTGCTGCGTGCCACGTGCCTCGGGCAATGTCATGGTATTCCTTTTGGGATATTGAGATTAGTGTGGGGCGTCCGTTATTTTTATGATATAATGAGCATGTATATTTTTACATGCTTATATTTTTTTGAGAAAAAATCCGATAAATAATTATATATGAAAAATGAGGTGCAAAAATGGCTGTCAGAATAAAGTTTGATGATAAGGAAAAGGAAAGGCTCTATAAAATGACTGAGTATGAGCGAGGCTGCTACGAGAAGGGCTACAAATTGGTCGCAGGTGTTGATGAGGTGGGAAGGGGGCCCTTGGCCGGACCTGTTGTTGCAGCTGCTGTAATACTGGGAGAAGGAGTACTTATACCGGGTGTGAATGATTCCAAGAAGCTTTCAGAAGAAAAAAGAGAATACCTGTATGATGAGATAAAGTCCAAAGCAATGTGCTGCAGCATAGGGATAGTAGATGAGAAGGTAATTGATGAAATAAATATTTTAAATGCCACTTACCTTGCAATGGAAAAGGCTTTGGAGGGTTTGGCCGCAAAGCCGGAATACATTCTTCTCGATGCGGTGACCTTAAAGGATATAGATATACCACAGAAAGGTATAATAAAGGGGGACAGCCTAAGCCTCTCAATAGCGGCTGCGTCAATCATAGCCAAAGTGGAAAGGGACAGGATCATATCAAGCTATGATGAGATATACCCGCATTTCTCCTTCAGTAAACATAAAGGCTACGGGACCGGCGAGCATATTGAATGCATAAAAAAATACGGGCTCCTGCCGATACATAGAAGATCCTTTACCAAGAAATTTCAGGGGTGATATAAATGAGAATCGACGCTTCAAGACTGTTATCAATAAAATCGGAGTTTAAGGAAGTACTGAAGAACCTGGAGATTGGCGATACCCTGAAAGGAAGGGTGCTTGAGGCCTTGGGAGATAGTATAGCTATAAGGACTGCAAGCGGGCAGATATTTACGGCCATACTGACGGAGGGCGCAAGGATACCAAAGGGTGCGACTGTTGAATTGATCATAAGCAGCATAGCTGATGGAAAGATTTATGCACAGCTTCAGCCTGAAGCCAAGACAGCAGACCTGGAAGCAAAGGTGGCTGAGCTCCTGAGACAGCTGAGCCTGCCCGTAGATGAAAAAAATATGGAAGCTGCCAAACTTTTAATAAAATACCAGCTCCCCGTGAACAGGGAAGTTATAACCAATATTACTGCACTGCAGAAAAGTATAGACAACCTGAACCAAAGCACTGAAGGAAGAGTTGCACTGATGCTCTCAGGGCTGGATATAAAAAATACTGCTGTTGATGTGCTGAATAAGATTGTCATAGGCTGGCCATCAGAGCTGGAGAGCTTGGAAGCAGGACAGCCTGCTGCTGCACAGCAGGCAAACTCATTTGAAGGTAGTATTGCTTACAAGGAAGGGAACCAGGGTACGGCGCAGCTTCCAACTGCTTCAGAAAATCAGAAAGCAGTTAAAGCTAGCAATATCAGCGAAATTACAGGAAGCATGAAAGAAAAAATAAGTGTACTTGAAAAAGTCAGTGCAGAGTTAAAAATGGAGACTGTCAACGGGGTAAAAGCAGCGGAGCCGTCAATGGACAATGTGGCTCAAACAGAAGCTGCCAAAGGGACAGAGCTGCTTAAAGTTTTAGAAAAACTTGGAATTGATGCAGGAAGTGAAGTAAAGAAATTTGCTGGTCAGGTTGCCGATATCCTGGCTTCTATTAAGGGCGCTGATATGGAAGCCCTTACTTACCTTATTTCCAAGGATATGAAAGTGACTCCGAAAAACTTGGGTATGCTCATGAAAAATATTGAAAACGCTGACGGAATATCAAAATTCCTTGATAAGCTTCAGCAGAGGATAAATGCTTCTGATAACCATGAGCTTAAAGAAATAAAAGCTTCTATCAGGAAGGTTTTCCTTGAACCCCATCAGGTTGAAGACAGCAAGGGTGTATCGGAACAGCTTAAAGATATCGCAAAACTGGGGGGGAAGCTTGAGAGCTACCTTAACAGCAGCGGGAACCAGGACCCTGAGATAAGGGACGCACTGTCCAACCTCAGGGATAATATTGATTTTATAAGGAGTATAAATGAAAATAGCAATTACATGCAGGTGCCGCTATTAATAAACGGTGACACTTCAACTGCAAAGCTCTATGTTTTTAAAGAGGGAAAGCGCAGTAAAGCGATAAATCCTGAAAATGCCACTGTACTTGTAGCCTTGGACTTGAAAAACCTTGGGCATCTGGAAAGCATGATCGGAATTAAGGGGAAGGCGGTAAATGTTACTTTCAGAGTAGAAAATAATAGCATCGGCACCTTAATTGAAAAGCAAAGCCTTTCGCTCAAAAATTCACTGAAGGAAAAGGGGTACAGTTTGAGCAAAGTCAGGGTTATAGATCTGGAACAGCCCTTCAGCCTGCTTTCTCTTGAAAATATAATAGGCGAAGGCAATTCTGCAAAATTACATTTTGATATGAGGGTATAATATGGATAAAAAGCTGAAAAAGGCTGCTGCCCTTACTTATGAGCAAGGAGAGGAAGCACCTGATATTACTGCCCTTGGAAGGGGAGAAGTAGCCGAAAGGATAATAAAAACCGCTAAAGAAAACAATGTACCGGTTTTCGAAAACAGCGGGCTTGTTGATGCCCTGCTGGAGCTGGGTATAGGAGAGCAGATCCCTCCGGAGCTGTATGAAGTTGTCGCAGAGGTTTTGGTCTATATCGCAAAGCTTGACAGGCAGAAGAGTGTGGGCAATGGGTAATAATAAAATTCTGGGTGCCTTCGGTGAAGATTTGGCATGTAAGCATATTGCTGAATTGGGGTATAGAGTGCTGGAAAGAAATTTCAGCTGCAGGGCAGGGGAGATTGACATCATAGCAGTACAGGGTGACACTGTCGCTTTTATTGAGGTCAAGACAAGAAGCAGTGAAAAGTATGGCTTGCCCTCTGAGGCAGTAAGCAGGTCAAAGCAGCAGAAAATTGTAAAAACTGCCCTGTATTACTTGCAGCACAACAGGCTTCTTGACTATATGTGCAGATTTGATGTAATAGAAATAATAATTGATGAAGAAGATAATCAGCGGGTAAACCTAATAAAGGATGCTTTCCATTATTCAGGAAGGTACGGCTATTAAAGGAAGGAAGATATTCTAGATGATACTTAGCAATTCACTGGCAATTTCACATGAGATTATAAAAAAAGTGGTGCAAGAAGGCGACATAGTAGTGGATGCTACCATGGGTAACGGAAATGATACGCTTCTGCTGGCCGAGCTGGTAGGCGAAAAAGGGAAAGTGTATTCCTTTGATATACAGGAAGCTGCATTGAAAAATACAAGGGAAAAGCTTGATGGGGCAGGAATTGAAGCTTGCGTGGAGCTTATTAAGGACGGACATCAAAATATGGACCTGTATGTACCGAAGGGTATAAGGGCAGTAATGTTCAATCTTGGCTACCTTCCAAAAGGAGACCACAGTATAGGCACAAAAGCGGAAACTACTATAGAGGCTTTGGAAAAATCCATGGAACTGCTTACGGTTGGTGGTATTATAATGATGGTAATATACTATGGAGGAGACAGCGGCTTTGATGAAAAGGACGCGGTGCTGGAATATGTAAAGACAATCGACTGCAGAAAATATACCGTACTTGTAAGCGATTTCGTGAACCAGATCAACTGTCCTCCTATAGCTGTATGTATCGAGAAAAATACCCGATAGATGCAAGCAAATAATTCTATAAGGCGGTGTTTATATGTCAAAGGTTAATGAGAGCATGAAGGGATGGGCCTTTGTAAAGAATGTGGCTGACGAGCAGGAAGCGGTCATGGTGGAATCGATACTCGGAACTGAGGGTATACCCGTGCAGAGAAGGCATAAGGAAGACGGAGATTATCTGGCTGTATACATGGGAATGTCCCGCTATGGGATTGATTTGTTCGTTCCTGAGGAAGCTGAGGATTTAGCAAAGGGTTTGCTGGAGTCTGAAGTAATTGACATGCCGGAGGAAACCGGAAGCGAAGAGGTAATAAAAGCGGCTGAGAAATATGAAGTGAAAAGAAGAAGCATTGTATGGATAATATTATTGTATTTATTTTTACCTCTCGCTGCAGGCATTATATTGAAAATCATTATAAGATAGCATATATGTATAAAAATGGTAAATAAGTCGCAGTAAAAATAGGGCTGTATCAGCTTCCATTGTATAATTATGGAAGCTATAATATATATAAACAAGCATAGTCTTGTTTTAGCACCTCCCGGCCTGGTGTGAAAGGAGGGAAATAAGTCACTATGAAACGCAGTCGCAGGAACAAGTCGCAGAATGTGTTTAAAGTGATAAACACCCTTACGTTCTCAACATTGATCAGGTTGGTTGCTATTGCATTGGCAGCGCTGTTGCTGGTAAACTATGCTAAATTTACGCCAAGGGAAGTTATAGAGCTGATACATACAATCCTTGCTTGATGAATGGTTGAGTAACAAAGCTTGGACACTCATGGAGGAGCCGGGCTGCTGTCTTGCGATAGCTGCAAATATGGCAAGGCCGGTACTGCTGTTTAAGAACAGCAGTACGATGAAGTGGGTGTCCGCAAAATAAGCAGTAAAAAACCGGAGCATATCAAGGCTCCGGCCTTCTTTTGATGCACCCGGCATGAGCGCTTTCCAGCCGGTTGAAAGTACTATACGGAGATTGATAGTGCCAAACGTTCTAATACAATTGTATCAATTGTGGCTCCCGTTATTAAAGCTTGTTTATAATCAGTGTCAGCTTTCCCCTTGTGGTCTTGGGCAGTTCACCGACTGACTGAATATTTATATGAGGCAGTTGAATATTAAGCTTTTCAAAGGCTTCCTTCATTTCATTATCGATTATCGGTGTTACCTTAGAGACATCTACTCCGGTAATCAAAAAAGTGAATTGCTCTTTTTCAAGTATGACCTGCCATCTTGTTACTCCTGCATGATCCATAATATTAGAAAAAATGACCGGATGCACTGCAACTTTCTTATTATCTCGGGATGCAAGATATATGATCTGATCACTTCTTCCCTGAATTTCTTCAATTAATGGGTAACTTATTCCACAGGAGCATTTTACATTTGAAATTTTGAGGCTGTCATTTATCTGATAGCGGATAAGTGGCTGTGTCTTGTTGAAAAGCACAGTCACAAGCAGCTTGTTGCCGTAGCTTCCAGGAGGGACGGGCTTGTTATCCTCGTCAACGACTTCTGTGATAACTAAATCATTAAACATATGAAGCCCATTATGCATTTTACATTCTATACCTATCCCGCCTATTTCTGTTGCTGCATATTGGTTGAATGGCTCTGTTCCCCATGCAGCCTTTATTGTGTTTCTCATTTCAGCTGTCAATACCTCTGAGGATGTATAAACAGTTTTAGGGTTGATTCTAAGAATTCCCGAGAGCTGCTTCTCTGCCAGAAGAGCAGTCATTGAGGCATATGAAATTAAAGCATCGGGCTGAAAATTATTCAGCTTGTCGATAATTTCATCTATAGGTTCTGTAGCATCAAGCCTAAGGGTTGGGAAAAAAGGACTTTCAACGCTTTTTCCCACTAGAGCCGATTGATGCAGCGGAAAGGTTGTACTTACAAATGCCATTTTTGTTCTGTCAGACAGGCCTGGCTGCATACCACCTAACGCTTGGCTTCTGGAATATGAGGCGATAATCTCGGACCATTCTCTGAAATTCTGAATAAAAATTCCAGGTGTGCCTGAAGTGCCTGATGTAACAGTTACCCAATATTGGTTGTTAAACAACTCCCCACAGCTATTTTTTATGAATTCCTGGAGACGGTTCAATTTAACATTTTTATCAGTTACAAGATCGTCGAAATTCTCCATCATTAAAGATTTTGTCAGTATTGGAAGGTTGTCCAAATTCTCACTGAAGCGATTTGCATGGAAACGCTTGTAAAAATCAGAGTTTGCATATACATATTTGCGAAGCTTCTTCAACCTGGCCGTATTGTACGCCTGTACCCTTTCGGGTTCCCAGTATACGTGCGACATTAAGGTTCTGCGCTGAAGCAATACATTTAATAACAATGGAAGATTCATAGTTTGTCGCCTCCTTATATGTTGTATGAATAACAGATTCATAATAAATTGGTTATTATGCAGTTTTCAGATAATATGAAGGAAGAACGGATTATTAATGAGCTAACGGCTATGCTCAGTAGTTATATTTTTTATTTATGAAGTTATTTTTTATACTTCAATATTATATCCTTCATGAATTTTATCTGCTCCTTGTTCCCGAAGTACCGCTTAGGCAATACAAAAGCAAGATCCTTATTGTCAATAAAAAGTGCAAACCCGTGAGAAAAATCAAATACTCTTTTCATTTTCTTCCATGAGTATTCCAGCTTGGAATCCCCAAGTAATACGATGAATTTATCCCCGCTTATTTTTATATCAATGTCCTTATCAAGGAATTTGTGCGTCTTTGCATCCTTAAATGCAATCAAATAGGTTCTTGCAAAGGGAGTAGAAAACAAAATCACAATTATGAGGTCAATTACCATGCCCTTAAGAGTTGACAGATCAAAAGCTCTGGTTGATGAAGCCATATAAATCAATGAAATAAGGCTTAAGGAATAAATTATGATTATGATACCGGATAATATGCTGATTATCATGCCGGAAGGCTTTAAATTGAACATGGAAAAATAGTAACGGAAATAATCCAGCATAGTAAGCCTGACCTTAATATCAAAGGTTTTTTCTTGCATTTCTGACATAAAATCACTCCCTGCTTTTTTTTAACTGTTAGATTTATTATATTTAATTTTTGACTTCCGGTCCATACAAATTAACTTGTATATTATTCTACTTCCGGATCATCTGAATAAATTATCTATGAAAGAATGATTTTGGAGGTGTAAAGTGAAGCTTGGAATTAAAAAAAACAACTATGGCTTAAATATACTGCTGGTGATGCTGATAGTAAGTATTTCTCTCATATATAATTATATAGGCTATAACCAGCTGCTGAATGTTTTCCGGAACAACAGCAGGGAGCTTCCGGTATACTGTGTGGAAACGCCGGAAAAAAAGATTGCCATATCCTTCGATGCTGCATGGGGTGCCAATTATACGGAGGATTTGCTTGGAATTCTTAAGAAGTACGATGTTAAGACGACTTTCTTCCTGGTTGGCTTTTGGGTGGATAAGTACCCTGAAATGGTAAAAAGAATTGATGAAGAAGGACATGAAATCGGCAACCACTCCTCAAAACACCCGCATATGTCACAGCTTTCAAAGGAGCAGATTGTAGAGGAGCTTACAAAGACATCAAGTAAAATAGAAGCTATTACCAATAAAAAGGTTACTCTCTTCCGTCCTCCCTTCGGGGATTATAACAACAGGCTGGTATCAACCTCCAGGGAGCTGGGCCTGCAAGTAATACAGTGGGATGTGGATTCTCTGGACTATAAGGATTACGGTGCTGATGCAATATCAAAGAGAGTGTTGTCCAAGGTGAAAAACGGCTCTATTGTGCTGTTCCATAACAACGCAACGTATACAAAGGATGCGCTTCCTGTTATACTGGAGAACCTGCATAAGGAAGGATACAAGATAGTGCCCATATCCGAGCTTGTATATAAGGAGAATTACTACATAGACCATGCAGGAATGCAGAAGCTGTTGAGATGAAAACTTACAATGCTGTTTCAATACCATTTTTGTGAAATATGTGGTATGTTAAGATAAGATAAAATTAAAATATTCATGAATAATGTATGAATATGTGTACAGAATGAAAATTATCAGCAAGCAAAAAAGAAAACGGAGGATGCAAATGTCTAAAATAGAACTGGTGGCGCCTTGTAATTTTGCTGTGGAGGCAACATTGTCCAGGGAAATAAAGAATCTGGGCTATGAAATAACAAAGGTGGAGGACGGAAGAGTAGCCTTTATGGCAGACGAAGAAGGAATATGCAGATCAAATTTATGGCTGCGGACTGCAGAGAGGATACTTGTAAAGATAGGGGAATTTGAAGCTTTTTCCTTTGAGGAGCTGTTTGAAAAGATAAAGAGGCTGAAATGGCATGAATGGATACCCAAAGATGCGGAATTTCCTGTTGCAAAGGCATCCTCAATCAAGTCAAAGCTTTTCAGCACATCTGATATACAGGCAATAGTCAAAAAGGCAGTAGTTGAAAGTATGAAGAGCAAATATAAGGTGCAGTGGTTTGAAGAAACAGGGGAAAAGTACCCAATACATGTTTTCCTTAACAAGGATAAGGTAGCATTGTATTTAGATACTACCGGACTGTCGCTGCATAAAAGAGGCTACAGGGAATTATCCAATGCCGCTCCAATAAAAGAGACGCTGGCAGCCCTTATGGTGCTTCTTACACCGTGGAAAGCCGACAGGGCCTTTATAGATCCTTTCTGTGGTTCAGGTACGATACCTATAGAAGCTGCCATGATTGGATTAAATATGGCTCCGGGGCTGAGAAGAAGCTTTACATCGGAAAACTGGCGGTGGGTTACCGGTAAGGTATGGGAAAGAGCAAGGGAAGAGGCCAAGTCTCTTATGAGGCATGATATGGAGCTTAATATACAGGGCTATGATATTGACGAGTCTGCTCTCAAGGTGGCAAGAAACAATGCAAGGCTGGCAGGGCTTGAAGACAGGCTTCATTTTCAGAAAAGAGATATGAGGGAGCTAAGCAGCAAGGACAGGTATGGTTTTATTGTAACCAATCCGCCCTATGGAGAAAGGCTGTCTGACCAAAAGAGTGTGGAAGGCCTCTACAGGGAAATGGGAAAGGTTTTTGCAAAGCTTGATACCTGGTCCTTTTACATAATTACTTCCCATGAAGAGTTTGAAAAGTTCTTCGGAAGAAGGGCGGATAAAAAAAGAAAACTATATAATGGCATGATGAGGACGGATTTGTACCAATTCTTTGGCCCGAAGCCTCCGAGACCGGCAAGTCATGAAAACACAATACCGGCTGGAATTGAAAAATAAGCTGTAAAACATGTTAACCCCCTAATACACGCTTAATATAATGTATTAAGGGGGTGTTTTATTATGGGAAATGACCTTTTTAAGCAGTTCCGCAGGGCATTTTTGATAGGGTCGCTTTTTTCAGGTGCTTCATCATTGTCAAGAATATTTAATGAGACTGAAAATGAGCTGGAGGACATGATTAAGTATGTAGATAAAAAGGTTAAGACACAGAAAATTTTGGATAGCAAATATTTTAAGAATGGAAAGTGATAAGAAAGCAATACTAAACGATATAAGAAAATAGGAGTTGGTAAAATGTACGTGGACAGTATGGGGAACATAGGTGTAACAGCGGATCCGCAAAAGGTAAGGCCGGGAATGATATATATCGATTTGTCCGGCAGAAGAAACAGAAGACAAATATACGAAGCTTATATGAACGGAGCATATCTGATTTTTACTCCCTATAATATATCTGATCCGGATCTTCCTGTGATAAAAGTCAAAAATCCGCAGGATACGCTTTACATGATGTTTGACAAATTCTACGGGGCTAAGGAGCATCAGGCAAAGCTTGTTGCAGTATTTGGAGACAGTGATAAGAGCGTACTGCTTGAATTGGTACAGAGGATATTATATGAGAAAAATACTGGCAATAAAGAGTGGATTGATACTCTACCGATTACTATTGACGCAAATATAAGCAATCTTTTTTATCATGGAAATATAGTCATTGACTGTGCAATTCTAACTGATATTGGATATGTAGCAGATGGTTCCGGGAATCCGGCAGCAGCTGAATACATATCAAGGCTGCTTTTGGAAAAGACTGTCATAATAAATAATGATGAGCCGAATGCAATGAAAGTAATAGCGGCCTGCAAGGACATCACACCTATTACCTACGGACTTAATAAGAAAGCATCTATAACTGCATCCAGCATTGACATCGAAGAAAACATATGTTTTAACTACTGCGTGCAGAGAGGTTTTAAAAGCAGAAGCGGAAATATTATTGAACCTTTTGAAATTCCCTTACGCTTAAATGCCCTTGGATTACACAATGTGTATAATGCTTTGGCTGCAATAACCTGCGGCTTGTATTATGATGCCGACATCGAAAATATAAAACGCCTGGTAGAGGGTTATAAGGCTCCGGCAAGGCACTTCCAAAAAATATATGAGGGAGATTATACTATAATCGATAATTACTGCAGTTCAATATATGATTACAATGCAGCCTTTGAGTCACTGCAGATTTTGAATTACGAGGATTTGATGATGGTTATCTCTGTTTCGCAGAATACAAGCATGAGTTTTCATGGGGAGAAGGCGCACCTGATAGCTGAATGGGCTAAAATGCTGAAGTGCAAAGAAGTAATTTTAACCAGCTGTATGGATGGTGATTCACGTATCGGGGAGCTTCCGCTTAAAAGTATCAGAATCTATAAGAAGATTTTTAAAGAAAATGATATTCCCTTCAGATATTATCATTTGCTTCAGGATGCAATACTCAGAGGTATGCTGATGTTAAATAAAAAGGATCTCATGATGCTGATTGGAAGCGATGAAATGAATATGGCGCAAAGGTTTTTATTCAGGCACTTAAGACCCTCGAGCAATATTCACTGATAGCTTGAATACTCCCGCCGAAGCCACGAATAAGTTGCAGCGGCGGGTGTTTTTTTGCAAACGGTAAAAATAATTCATATTATATGTTTCTAGTGAATATGTATACTGTAGGTTAAACCTGAAATACGCAAGAACAAGGAAAGGAGTGGGGCTTATGACCGATAAGGTCATTGAGAGCAACAATGTTACCGTATACGGGACGGTAACTTCCAAGCCGGAGTTTAGCCATGAAATGTATGGCGAGGGTTTTTATACGGTATACCTGGAGGTTCCAAGACTGAGCGATATCTCTGATGTACTGCCTGTTACAATATCAGAGAGGCTGGTCTTAGGGCAGAATATTGATGTGGGCTCAACTCTCCTCGTTGAAGGACAGCTGAGGTCGTACAACAAATATCAGGAAGGGAATAATAAGCTTATACTTACGGTCTTTGCAAGAAATTTAAAGCCTGTGGAGCAGGAAATGAAAAATCCGAACCAAATAT
Organism: uncultured Clostridiaceae bacterium; assembly: GCA_964619815.1. Taxonomy (GTDB): domain Bacteria; phylum Bacillota; class Clostridia; order Lutisporales; family Lutisporaceae; genus BRH-c25. Next base: position 11,171 of record CAZUGK010000118.1, read on the forward strand.
ATCTGGATGGCTACATATGCAAGAAGCCAATATACAGAACTACGCCCTTCGGTCGTGAGATAACCGATATGCTGCTTGCAGTAAACAGGCCATATAACAAATCCGATTACATACCGTGCATTGCTTGGGGCAGAAATGCCAGATACTCTGAGAACCTTAAGGTAGGCGACAGAATAAGGATATGGGGCAGAATACAGAGCAGGAACTATCAGAAAAAAGTGTCGGAGGATGAGGTCATCACCAGGACTGCATATGAGGTATCTATATCGAAAATGGAGGTATGCAATGCTGAAACAGGAGAAATTGAAAGCTTCGTAGATGAAGAGCAGAAAGAATAGTATAAAAAGCGCAAGTGCCGAAGCATTGCGCTTTTTTGCATATTTGTATTTTAAATATTGCTCAGTCAAGCTATAATAGTTATAGGTGAATACATGAATCTAACAACTGGAGGAGATGATAGTTTTGAGGCTTGAAAAAGGACTTATTCAGGTTTATACAGGTGATGGAAAGGGGAAGACTACAGCGGCGCTGGGACAAGGGCTCAGATCCTGCGGCAGGGGTCTTAAGGTATGTATGGTGCAATTCTTAAAGGGTGGAGACACAGGAGAACTGCATAGTGTTAAAAAGCTGCACCCTTTATTTGAAATATTCAGGTTTGAAAAGGAAAGGGGCTTCTTCTGGACTCTTTCTGAACAGGAAAAGTGTGAGCTCAAGGAAGATATTGACAAGGGTTTTGAGTTCATAAAAAGTGTCGTCTCAAAAAATGAATGTGATATATTGATTATTGATGAGCTGCTGGGAGTGCTGGGCAACAAGCTTCTTGAGGTCAATGAGGTGGTTGAGCTTCTAAAGTCGAAGCCTGACACAATGGAGATAATTATCACAGGAAGGAATGTTCCGAAAGAAATACTTGAGGTTGCTGATTTGGTAACAGAAATGAGAGAGATTAAACATTACTTCAGAAATGGAGTTCCTGCAAGGGAAGGCATAGAATCTTAGTAAAAGGTAAAGAAGGGATAGGATGAAATTATTTGACAGATTATATGACAGCAAGTACAAATATATTCCGATGATATTTATGATAATACTTGGTGCAGCCATAGGAGGAATAGCCTTTAATGCATTCCTGATTCCACATAAGCTGCTGAGTGGAGGAGTCGGCGGCATAGCACTAATAATGAAATATCTTTTTAATCTTAGTCCGGGGATATTGGTATTTGTCTTAAACATACCAATATTTATTGCGGGTTATAGATTTGTGGACAGAGAATTCATTCTTTTAAGCCTTATAGGGATGACAGCATTTTCTGTTTCCATAGATGCATTCTCTTTCTTAAGAGATATAATTTTTTTCAAGGATACGCTTCTGTCTTGCCTTTACGGCGGAGTCTTGAGCGGCCTGGGTGCAGGGATTGTTTTCAGGAATAGAGCTTCTCAGGGTGGAATTGATATAATTGGTGTTATATTAAAGAAATATTTCTCAATGAACATAGGAAGCACATCCTTAATAATAAATTTCATCATAGTCGCAATTGCATCATTCTTTTATGGACTTGAGCTTGCAATGTACACATTGGTTTCCATGTATGTCACATCTTCAGTTATGGATAAGGTACAGCAGGGCTTTGGCAGCAGCAAATCTGTCATGATAATTACAGACA
>CAZUGK010000119.1:0-12683 GCA_964619815.1 uncultured Clostridiaceae bacterium
TCAGTTATGGGAAGCATTTTAGCTTCTTGGGCAATCTGTACATCAGTTTTCATAAAATTCCTCCTTACTCTTTCAGCTATTTTTATTGGTTCAATTTATTTACCATATATTTTCCAAGTCTTATATAAGTATATTATAAAACAGTTTCTTTTTAAAATCTTTTAACTATTATCACATTTTATTGAACAAAAAGAAGATACTAAAATAAAGTATAAATTAAGGAGTATTGAATTAATATTATGGATAATTCACATAATGGCAATGAAAGGCTTAAAAATATCAATGTGCCTGTTTGGTTTTTAAAAACAAGGCAGTTAATATACTATGCCCTTGGTGTAATCGAGATACTGCTTGGTTTCCGCTTCATATTCAAGCTGCTGGGTGCAAACTCTCAAAACGGATTTGTATCGTTTTTATATTCTGCAGCACGAATCTTCATGTCACCTTTTTCCGGTATTTTCAACTCCTTTACTTCTACCGGACTTGCTGCAAAATCCGTTTTTGAGCCTGCTGCTATAATCGGGATGATAGTTTATGCAGTATTGGCTTGGGGTTTGGTGGGACTTATCCAGCTGGTTGCAAGCAGAAATGGACATTAAAGCTCCAATGAAAAACTGACGCCATTTAAAAACAGCGTCAGCCAGCTTAATTCTATAAAATTATTTTATTGAATACTGCATCTAAGGTTAAATCCCTAGTTCCCCCAAATCCTTAAGTCTGGCTTCAACCTGCCTGTCTTTGAGAGCCCTTTTCATACTTTTTGAAATGCTGTAGTAGCAATTATCTGCTGCACCGCATTCACTGCAGTTAAAACACTTAATATCCGGATAAAACCTTTCAATAATCTCCCTGGGCTTTTCCATTTGGCTGCAGACTTTCTCCACAATATCACCCCGGTAGAACAGCCGGAGTATATCGGCTATTTCCCCGGCAGGCATTTTTTCAGCCACAGCAGCATAATCCGCTATACATCTATAATATGCTTTCTCTTCCGAACCTGACAAATTATTTGCTGCTAATTCAAAAACCATAGCTGCTTCCTTATAATTTCCTATTTTATACAGGCAGGCTCCCAGCAGGAGGTAGTGCTCATAGCCCTCGCCGATATATTTGTTTCTGAAACCCACCCCTATTATTGTAGCCAATGTATTCTCGTTAATTGCGTTTTGCTTGTACTTCAGATAGCTTATGACTGCCTTCAATTCGTCATCTGATGAGTTATACAGGTTTCTTAAGGCCTTCCTCACTATCAGGATGGTACAGGCTTCCCTGACCTTCGCCAAAGCGACCTCATGTATCTCGCTGAATCCCGGTGAAATAACATGATATGATGGAAAACCCAGATATGAAGCATCCTTGATTAATACGTCATATCCCTGGGAAGTAATAAGCTCAAGCAAATCCTTAAGTATCTCATAGTTAGACTTTCCCGTAACATCGGCAAATGGTGCAAATTCATAACCGGCGGTTTCGCCGAAAAGCTCTATCGGATACTGTCCCAAGCCCACTTTGGTTATGTTTGTAATATTATCGGAAAATTGTATGCCGGCATTGTCAAACCTTAAAAGGCTAAGACTCGTAAATACTTCAATGTTTTTTCCCTGAAATGCCTCAGACAGTGTCCTCTCCAGGGCAATCTCAAATTCAGGGTGTGCCCCGAGCCTTACACCATAGCTTTGTCGTTCCTTATCGATAATTATAAGCACAACAACAGGATAACCTTTACCCAGCGAACCGTCCTTGACCAATACCTTGTAACGACCCTCCTTCTCAATATCCCTGATAACCTTGTACAATCTTTCATATTTCATCAGATACCAGTCAGGAATTACCGGAAGCTTCAGCTTTTCTTTAACAATCCTTAAATTCACATGCCTTTCAAATATCTCAGAAAGTCCCTGAACCAACGCTTCCTCAGCAGTGTTTCCCGCACACATTCCATTGCTGCGGTACAGCTTCATGCAGATTGTCTGAGGTAAATATTCATAGCATTTATTTTTCACACTATAATATCTTACAGCCACAAATTTATCATTGCAGTCCCGGAAGACCGGAATTTGCCATAAAGCCATCATATCAGCCCTGCTTTTAGGGTTATCAGCGTTCTTCCTCTGTTCCCTGGCTGCGGTTTTTATAAGCAGCTCGATAAAGTCGTTGCCGGATTCGGCCAGTTCTTCTGCACTCATTAGCTTTTCATCAGGAGTGTAATAAAAGCCTTTACATTTCCATGTATCTTCATCATAATCCCCATGTCTTTATTATTTATACAAGGATAATACTGATTTTATAGCTTCTCTGATTTCTTCATATCCGGTGCACCTGCAAATATTGGATTGAAGCCATTCCTCTATAGTCTCGTCATCTGCATCCGGGCGATTAATTACCAGTCCCTGACAATTCATTATAAAACCGGGAGTGCAATATCCGCATTGAAAGCCTCTCTTTTCTATAAAAGCCTTTTGAATCGGCTCTCCCCTCAAGCCCTCAATAGTGAGCACTTTATGCCCTACGGCTTCAACAGCCAATATAATGCATGATTTAATTGGCATCCCGTCTATGAGTACCGTGCATGCGCCGCAGTCTCCATTTTCACAGCCCGGTTTTGCACCATGCAGCCCAAATTGTTCTCTTAGTACTCTGAGCAGAGTATCTGCGGGCCTCACAATCAGGCTTCGTTCTTCGCCGTTAATATCAAGTTTTATTCTTGCTGCCTCCTTATATGCTATCATCTTCCCTCACCGTCCAGTGCCTCCAGAATATCCTCCAGCAGATTCCTCAATACAAATTCCTTATACTCGGACGAGCCCTGAATATCGCCGAATATTGGAGCCGGCAAGCTGGCTATTGCCTGTTCTATCCTCTGCTCCCCGGGAATGGATCTATTGTTTATTGCCTTCTCCATCGCTGCGGACCTGAAGGGGAAGGCGCTGACCCCGCTGAAGGCCATCCGGATATTGTTTTCTTTTTTAAGCGCTGCCATGCTTATCAAGGGGTAACCGGTCTTTCCCTGTTTAACTTTCTTCACGCATAAACAAGGCAAATCAGAGTAAGCCATGTCTGCTGTCAATTGAACAAGAAACTCGCCCTCCTCAAGCTGAAGCTTTTGATTGAAAGCCTGGTTTATCGGAACTGCTCTTATGCCTTTCTCTCCGCAAATAATTGCATTGCTTTCTGCTGTTAAGTGTCCCAAAACCGCCTCCTTATACATAATCCTGCCGCAGATATTTCCCCCAACAGTTATCTTGCTGCGTGCCGTATGATCTGCAGCAAAGTCTGCTGTCCTGCTTATCACCGGGATGAATTTATTCTCTGAAATATGAGTGAGTGTGACTGCAGCTCCTATTACCAGCCGGCTGTCTTTTATTTCATAAACATTGCACTCGGGAATTCCTTTAATATCTATTACCGCCCTTGTAAATATGTCGTTTCTTCTTGCCATTGTGATTATTTCCGTACCGCCTGAATAATATAAAGGTTTCATACCATTCCGGCCAAGTGTTGAATATAGTTCTACTGCCTCATTCAATGAGTCGGGCTTATAATAATCAAAAGCAAAAGCAATCATTTTCGTACCCCCTCTTTTGTTTTCCATATGAGCTCAGGAATTAACGGCAGCTGGTTAAGGGGAACCTGCGCTGCACGGGATAAACTGTTTGCCAGTGCTGCCGGCATTCCGATGACACCATGCTCTCCGATTCCTCTTGCACCATACGGGCCATCCATATGCGGAGTTTCTACAAAATCTGCAAGATACTCCGCGTTTTCTCCATATCTGATGACTCTGTACGTTCTTAGCTGCTTGTTCTGTATAACGCCGTTATCCGTAAACGAGAACGCTTCCCTGCCCGCAAAACTCAATCCCATGTTCATCCCGCCTGTAATCTGACCTTTCGCCAGTCCAGGGTTAATAACCCTGCCTGCATCAACAACACAAGCTGCCTTTACAATTTCATAGGTATATTCTTTTTTATCCAGCTCAACCTCAACAGCTGCTGCACCTACAGTCCATTCCGGTCCCGGGTTGCCTTTCCCGGTTTCAGGATCCAACTCCGTCAGATTTTCCATAACGTAGCTTCCTCTCCCTATAACCTGGCCCCAGGGTGGACTTTCGGCTTGATCTCCGGGTGGAAATATAATACTGTTTATTTTTATTCCCTTTTGCGGATTTTCCCTTAAAAATACTCTTCCTCCGCCTATTTCAAGCTCACCGATCGAACAGCCCAGGATAGGAGCGGCTATTGCAAACAACTGGCTTATGGCGTCCTCAGCTGCCCTGAGAACAGCATGGCCAATGAGCAGAGTAGTTCTGCTTGCAGCTGTTTTCCAGTGGTCAGGTGCAGTCTCTGTATTAACCTTCATTACTATATAAATTTCATTTACATCCATTTTCATCTTTTCCGCCAATATCTGTGCCAGGGCTGTTTTAGTTCCCTGACCTATTTCAACCGCAGCACAGTTAATATTGATGCTTCCGTCCGGGTTAAAGGTAAGTATAGCTCCTCCACCTGCATCTGTAGGTGTATTTGAATTTTTCCAGAAGCAGCTTACACCTATAGCCCTGACTTTACCGTCAGAGGTTTCAGCTAAGTTCAGCAAGCTTTTGTATACACATCGGCAAGCTGCCCAGGTTACTCCTGTTCAGAGGGGTCTGTGTGGCACTGGTATCCCCGGGTAGAATTGCATTTCTCAGTCTGAATTCCAACGGGTCCATACCAAGCTTATCCGCCAGCATATCCATGGTTCTTTCCATTGCGAAGGTAAGCTCAGAATGGCCAAAGCCCCTGAAAGCTGTTGCATAGGGGTGATTTGTATATAAACACAATGAATCACACCAGACATTTTCAATACCGTAGGGTCCTGTACAGTCTACGCCCGCTGCCCTGCTTATAATTACCGCTCGATCGGAGTATGCGCCCCCATCAAATAGATACGTTATCTCTGCAGCTGTGAGTCTCCCCTTCTTAGTACACCCAAGCATGATTTTTGCATCAAGGCCTATATGCACCGGGGATGTAATCATATCCTCTTCCCTTGTATTTGTAAGCTTAACCGGCCTACCTCCAACAGCCCTGGAGCACAGATAAGCGATAAACTCCAGCTGTACTGCTGTTTTACCTCCATAAGCCCCGCCTACAAGCGGTACATTTACGATTACCATGCCAGGATCAACATTGAAGAAGTAGCTTATAAGCTCTTTTATAGAAAAAGGGGCCTGTGAAGATGAATATATTATTACTCTCCCGTCCGGCAATATTTCTGCTATTGTACTCCTTGTCTCCATGGCAGCATGATCCGAAGGCGGAAAGGAAAAGCTTGCTTCCACGGTTACGCTGCTTTCATCCCAACCCCTTTTAATATCCCCTTTTCTTATCTTTGTCCAATTCGCAATGTTCGTGCCGGCTTGGGGGAAAACCTCATCTATAAGCTCATACTGACCAAGCCTCTCATGGACCAACGGGGCATCCTTTCTTATTGCTTCACCAGGAGAATTCACTACCGCTAAAGGCTCGTATTCTACTCTTATCAGCTGTGCTGCTCTTTCAGCTTCAACCTCGCTGTCAGCTACCACCACCGCCACCGGTTCGCCGTTGTACCTCACTTTATCTATTGCAATAGGGGGCCTGTCAACAATAGTAGACCCTATATGCCGCGGGAAGTACTGCCCTGTCAGTATTGCTCTGACTCCGGGAGCTCTTAAGGAATTTTCATACTCTATAGACTTTATTCTGGCATGAGCATAAGGACTGGTTACCATCCTGGCATGCAAAAGCCCCGGGGCCTCGTAATCGTCTGTATACCTTGCTCTACCTGTTACTTTATCTAAGGACTCCTTTCTCGGTACACTTTTTCCTATCACATTTAAATAACTCATAAACTGCCCCCTGGAATAATATTCCTTTACTTTTATAATATATTTGCAGTGGTCAATTATTATGAATCAGGTCAACCCATGTATTATAAAACCTGTGGATTCCAGCATCCCTCAAAACCATACTGTCTGGTTGCTGCAGTCTGCAGCAGGTTTGTATAAACCAAAAGTGTCAGTCCCCGCCGCTTCCTGCAAACATAGAATTTCAAAAAGGCATTGCAATGTTCGACAAATTTTGATATGCTCATTAAGTAAAAATATCATAGATGCTCTCATATAATCCCGATAATATGGTTCGGGAGTTTCTACAGGGTAACCGTAAATTATCCGGCTATGGGTGAGGATGACAGTAAACAACCGTAGGGTTAGATATTAATTCTAGCCTTTATTCGAGTTGCAAAAAATCTGAAATTCTTTCTCAAAGAGGGGGGAGTTTCAGATTTTCATTTTATGGCAGCATTCATCTCTTGAGAGCAATACGAAGGAGGATTATAAATGGATTTTCTGAAAGACCTACTTGCAGCGTTAAGTGTAATTCTTAACGGCTTGCCTCAAGGGCTTCTGGCACTATCATTCGGATTCGCATCAGTGCCGACAGCTTTTGCATTTATTGTTGGTGCAGTTGGATGTCTGGCACTCGGCGTCGTAGCACCGGTATCGTTCCAGGCAGAAACTATTACGTTGGCAGGAACGATGGGAAAGGATATGAAGGATCGTTTATCCATGGTTATTTTTGCAGCAATAGGCATGACTATAATAGGTTTGCTTGGTATGCTCGAAAAAATTGTGGCCTTTATCGGGCCTGAAATTACCAGCGGAATGATGGCAGGCGTAGGCATCATGCTGGCACGTGTATCTCTTGATATGGCGAAGAAGAACAAGATTGTGGGCTATACCTCAATGGGCATAAGTTTTGTTACTTATATGCTGACTAAGGATTTGGTATACACAATTACCTTTTCTGTTATTGCTTCAAGCATTGTTGCCTTGGCACTGAGGCAGAAGTCGGATATCAATATTACCGGAAGAGAAAAACTCGTTTTTCAGAAGCCTGTCATGAATGCTTCAGTTTTCCGCGGTTCCTTGGCGCTGATATGTCTAAACATAGGTGCCAACATCGCTTTCGGAAAAATTACAGGTGAAATCGCAAACACTAATGTAAATATCGACCACCTGTCCATAGTAAGCAGCTTGGCCGACCTGGCATCCGCATTATTTGGGGGCGGACCTGTTGAATCAATAATTTCTGCAACCGGAGGTGCACCGCATCCTTTGATGTCCAGTGTTCTGATGATGGCCCTGATGGCAGTCATTTTGTTTGCAGGCTTGCTGCCCAAGGTTGGAAAATATATACCAAGTGAATCGATTGCGGGATTTTTGTTTGTGCTTGGCGCAATTGTAACTGTACCGGGCAATGCTTTGTCCGCATTAAGCGTGACAGGTGTCCCTGGCGGTGCACTGGTTGGAGGAATCACAATGACAGTAACCGCAATTACCGACCCATTCTTTGGAATGCTGGCAGGAGTTATTTTCAGGGTACTTGCCGGTGCTTTGGGAATGTAATATTATTGGAGGCTGGAAATAATGAAAGATACTTATACTATTCAGGTAGCCGGGGTTACACGCGAGCTGCCCATTGTAACGATTAGTGACAACTTGAGTATTGCAAGCTTTGTAATACTGGGAGATACCGAGCTTGTATGTGCGGCTGCTCCCAAAATTGCCGACAGGCTGCCGGAGGTAGATATTCTTATAACTGCTGAGGCCAAGGGAATTCCCTTGGTATTTGAAATATCGAAGCTATTGAATATGAAAAAATACATTGTAGCCAGAAAGAGCATTAAGCCTTATATGGATTCACCAATCATCGACGAAGTTGTGTCCATTACAACACAAAAAAAGCAGTTATTGTGTCTGGATGAACAGGCTGCTGCAGATATAAAAGGGAAACGGGTAGCCATTATTGATGATGTAATAAGCACCGGAGAGTCTATTCAGGCAATAGAAAGGCTTGTTGAAGCAGCCGAAGGGATTGTTGCCGCTAAAGCCGCCATACTGGCTGAAGGTGAGGCTTCAGAAAGAAAAGACATAATTTTTCTGGAGCGTCTTCCGCTTTTCGAGGCATAAGAACAAGCAGCCTGAAGGTTAACTAATACTATAGCTAGTTGGTATTCGGATACGGAAACTCTCAACAGCAAAAGGCTCAAGGGCTTTAAGCCCCTGAGCCTTTTGCTTTCATAAAGGATATAATTGCCTATATCTCCATACCTGCTGACAGTACCCCAATTACCTGGTCCTTTTCATCCTTTATAGGTGCTGCTATAATAACACTTAGCCTATTGGTTTGGCTAACTACAAAAGGATTGGAAACAGTTGGTCTGCCCTGTAAAGCCTCTTGGAACCAAGGGCGGTATATGACAGTTTCAACCTTTTTCTCTGTAGATATGTATATGCATTCTCCATTCAGATCTCTGGTTCCGACAAATGAAAAACCTACTTTTGCCGCTAACTCCTTAAAAACTTTCTTTTCCATTTCAGTGTTGTTTTTTCTCACAAATTCTTCTTTGGAAAGCTTAATAAGTTCCTGCTTGGCCTTCTCAATATTTGCCTTAACCTCCTCAGGCGCTTGATACTTGGTAATTATCGCCGTGGACATATTATGCAAATCACTCGACATAGCATATAAATTTTTCGCATTATCCCGCACTCTTTCAAAGGACTCCATCTGCTGCTCACTTGAAGCTGCAACCTCCTCCGCACCTGCTGCCGTTTCCTGCGACACTGCTGCCATTTTTTCAGCTGCATTCAATACATTTCGAACATCAGCTACCTGTTCCAGAGAAAGCTGCTTTATATTTCCCATTGACTTGTCCAGTTCATTTATTCCATTTACTATCTCATCAAAGAATTCTCTTGAGCTTTCGCCCCTCTTTATATTCTCCCCTGCCTTTTCCTGCCCTCTTGCAATTGCTTCTGCAGTTTTCTCGGCTTCAGCCTGAATTTCCACGGCAATATTTCTAATCTGCTCCGCTTCTCTGGACGATTGCTCCGCTAATTTTCTTACCTCTTCTGCCACCACCGAAAACCCTCTTCCGTGTTCTCCGGACCTGGCAGCTTCTATTGCGGCATTCAAAGCCAATAAATTAGTCCTTTCAGAAATTTCAGTGACCGCATTGACAAAGTCAGTTATCTTTGATGTTTTATCCTTCAGATTGTTCATACTTTCTACTGAATTGCTATTATCCTCAGCTGACAGCTTTAAATGCTCCAATTGGCCTTCCAAAACTTTTTTTGTATCCTCTACCTTCACTACTATGTTTTTTATTATAGACTCGCTCTTTCCTGTTTCCTGGTCAATTTTCTCAGCCATGCTTACCAGGTGGTTAATATTTGTATGCGTTTCCTGGGCAGCCAGGGCCTGTTCACTTGCCCCCTTAGCTATTTCTTCTATTGATACTGCTATTTGCTGTGCTGCTGTATTTGCATTCTCAGTATCTCCTGAAGCATTATCCACATAAAATTTTAACTGGTCCGATGTTCTTTCCATCTTCCCGATTATTTTCAAAAAACCTTCTAAAATTTGTTCAATTGATTTAGCAACTTGAGATAGAGTTTCGTCTTTGATTTTTATATTCTTTGCCTTTTTCAGATATGTTGCTATATCGCCATCTACGGCTTCCGCCAAGTGTTTTGAAATGCCAATAAAGGACTTGAACCAAAAATAATATATTACCGGGGCTAGAAGCATTACCAGAGCCAGGGTTATTACAAGAAGCACAGCAGCATTGGCGAAAAAGCCTTGTAACACCTTTTGGATAACGAAGTAGGTCAGAACAGGTATCCATAATATCAATACCAGCCTAAAGAAAGTGTGAAGTCTACTACTGTTAATTGAGTTCATTAAATATCTCCTCCCTTTAATGCGACCATCTGATACGACTATTAGCATTATACAAATTTCCTCTACAGCTGATAATTTGTATTTCTTCCGGTCAATAGACCTTTATATTTATTTAGTCGTACACTTATTGTATACACTCTGTATACATTTTGGTATATAATTTATTCTCTGGCTAATTTCTACATTTTATGTAAAAGTCCTTCCAAAAAATATATTATTTTTAAAAACTATAGGAAATAAATTTACCATTATTAACAATAACTATACTTAAGCTGGCATCACAAGGCTAATCCCGGCCCCAACAAATGTTCGAAATGACGTAATAATAGCCAGAGTACTTTTAAGGACCCTGGCTATTATTGAAACTGCTATTTATATATTCCGATCTCTCCTACGGAATAGTCTTCAGAGTTTCCTATAACTCTGAATTTCAAGCTATATGTAGGAATTATAATTCCACTGCTTGGAGCTTTCTTGTTCCAATAGCTGTGAGAATCATTGAATTCAGGTACCGCTTGCTTGCTCTGCAAAACCTGGTTCTTGCCCAATAATGTTAATTCCTTATCCTCGCCTCTATCCAGACTGAAGGCTGCATCATGAATCTGAATTCTTGTCCTTATAGCTGTTCCGTTTGTAACCAATGGCTGCGGGTGCGAATCAACAATGCCCAGGAAGCCGTGTCCAGGATGCACTCCGACCCAGTTATCATCATATGAAGTGTCCCGATACCATACCAGCATTCCAGGATCATGTTTGAAGAACTCCGCAATATCCCCATTCCAGTTGTAGCCATATTGCAGTGATTCATCCGTATTGTTGTAATTTCTCCATTCAAGCATATAATAATGTGACTTCTCTTCATATCCTTTAGAAGCTGTCCATCCGTCGTTTACCCACTTGCTGTCCCCGTTTTCTGCGTCATCGCTGAATATTATGCTGCCATTAACAATAAGCTTGATGTTATCGACAAACATACCTTCCAAGCTTGTTGCCCAGTCGGTCATATATCTGAACTGCAGTATGATTTCCTGGCCTGCATATTGACTTAAGTCAATAACCTCATTTACCCAGCCGTCACTGCTTCCGGTATAGCCAGGCATATTATCTATTATATTCGGATGCCCGTCTGGAACTATGGTATCAGTTGTTCTGTCAGATGCCAATGAGGTCCATGTATTGCCTCCATCAGTTGAAATCTGTACAAATCCAAAATCCCAATTCTCTTCAATGTTGTACCATGTCATGAAATCCAGTGAAACAGTTGATGCTTCCGGTAAATAAACACTCTCTGCCACAGTCAGTGTGTTGTCTGCCTCATCACCTTTACCACCATAGAATGCATATTCGCCCTCATATGGACTTGTCACAATCTTTAATTTTTTTGGTAAGTTGACTTTAATTACTTGGTTATTATTTCCCAAATTAGTGGTCTCATCCAGTTTAAAAGTCAATCCATCCTTAGTAATATCTTCATAATCCACTACTGTAGGTTGAACCCATATTCCTCCCCATATTTGCTGCAGCTGCCATCTTCCCCAGGGGCTTATAGGTGTCGGTTTTGTTCCCAATGGCCTTCCAACCCAGCTCCCGCTGGACATCAATGAATAAAATCCTACAGGGTCACCATTTCCGCTGTAGATAGTATCATACTCATCAGGCAGCCCTAAATCATGGCCATACTCATGACAGAATACGCCGATACTGCCATTCTCCCCTTGAATGATATAGTTGTACGCAAGTATGCCTACATCCCCTTCGGAGTCTTCCCATGCCAGATCCTCATCTATGTCAGCAGGTACTACATCAAATACTGAAGAGCTATGTGCCCATATTGCATTGTCTCCCTGAGCTCCGCCGCCGCCGCTTTGATCTATGCCGGCATGTACGATTACAAGATGGTCGATAATTCCGTCAGGTTCACTTAAGTTTCCGTCTCCGTCAAGGTCCATTGTGTCTTCCCTGTCATAATCTGCAAAATTTATATCACCTGATGCTACAGCTGCATCCAATAGATCAGCAACCAGATTCTTTGCGGTTCCGGGCAGCTTATTATCGTGTCCGCCGGCAGCGTCATCACCATAATATGCTTCTGAATGAGGAAGCTTATACCAGCCGTATACATCACCATTCACCTTATAGCTGCCATTTGACATTTCCAGGTAATAATCAATCATACTGTCGAGATGCATTGCTTCCCCTTTGTAATCTGTTGCATCATAGCCGCCTTCAGTGAAGAGCATATTCTGGTAATGCTCCCTGCTGAAATCCTCTACCCAAAGGTCTGCATCTGCTGCTTCCTGGGTTTCCGGCCTTGTTATTTCATTGTGAAGCGGCCCAACATCATATTCATCCTCACCGAATTCAGCAAGCAGGATCAGCATTTTAGCTTCATAAGGTGTATTATCTCTTTCTCTTTCTTCTATTCCCTCAACATCCGAAGAAGCTTTTCCCAGTTTCCTGCCGTGAAGCATGTTGCCATACTTTAAATCCTTGGAAGTATTCTGTTCCAAATTTTCCAGCAGTATTTTCTTATCATTGTCCTTCTTTGCACCCGGAGCCAACTTTTTCTGTATATATTGATTTACTGCCTTTTCGATTGCTTCAGCTGTTGAGTTGCTGTCGATAACTCCTTTCCTCATAAGTAATTTTGTTATTCCCAATTCATTGGGCGGTGTACTGTTCTTTGAAAATTCTTCTATTTGGGTTTCTTCCTGAGTACTTGCAAAGGTTACAGTACTTAAAACCATAGCCAAAACCATTACAATAGCCAAGAGTTTTTTCATTTTTTACCCTCCCATAAATTAATTTAAGCTGATTGGTACACAACACAGATTTACCCTCCATCTCACCTCCTGATAAAAACTCGTGGTCACGGGGCTGAAAGCCCCGAAACTACGGCATTTTTTCAGCGAC
>CAZUGK010000120.1:0-4781 GCA_964619815.1 uncultured Clostridiaceae bacterium
GAGAAAATAATCCAATAGAGCATTTTGCAAATAACACCTTGTTTGATTTCAAAATTTGCAAAATGCTTTCCTTAGCGTTATTGAATTCGCACTTACCTTCATGAAAGTGCCTTAGTGCGTTCAATAGAGTGTTTCATGGAAAAACACACGTCTTTTTCATTAAGCACCTCGCATTATTCCTAGTTCAATTAAGCATAATATTAAAAAGGAGATGATATAATGGAAATTAAAAGAGCTGAGGAAATAATTAACTCCAAAGGCATAATTGAGGTAACCTATAAGGATTCGCCGGTATGGATTGAGAGTATTATAAATGATAATTCAACAGCACATGCCAGGCTGCTGTCCAATGACCAAACCATAAACATACCGGTTGAAGACCTGGAAGAAAAAAGTCCCAGAGGCTCATACCACTAAATTGCTGCTTATTGCATTACTCTGTTCAAATCATTCGATGGACAGCCTGATTTCATACCGATCCAGCAAATTTCAGCATTTTATATACCATTCGAAGCAATTCATATAAAAGCTATTGTAGTTCTACCTATAGTTATGTAGAATGAAGTCGATCATTGAATAACTTTATCAGTTACAGAAGGATTGATTTTATGGAATTTCCGGAAAGAATAAGCGAAAGGCTTACTGCAGTTATAGCAGACCAACTGGAGGACTTATCCGAACAAAAACTTGCTGAGATCAGGTATGGAATTGCTGTCTTTATTACTAACTCGTACAAGATGCTGATAATATTCATTCTGGCAGTACTGTTAAACATATTTAAGCATTTTCTTGTTGCATTTTTGAGCTTCGGTGCATTAAGGACCTTTGCTTCCGGAGTTCATGCGAAGCGGGAGTGGACATGCCTTCCGGCCAGTATGCTGCTGTTCTTTGGTATAGTATACCTGGGATCAGCTGTAAATCTCAACATATATGCTTTAAGCATTATATATTCCCTATGCTTTGCGGCAGTACTGAGATATGCACCGGCAGACACCGAGGAGAAACCTATCGTAAGCAGAAAACTGCGAAGGAGGTTAAGGGTATTGTCCTGTTCTGCAGTTGTAATTCTGTATGCTGTTTCAGCATATAACATAGGGACAGCAACCTCGTCTATTATAACCTTTTCTACATTAATTGAATCGATTCTGATACTGCCCATAACCTACAGGCTGGCCGGCAGCACGTATGGTGTGGGCATGAGTATAAACAATAAAAGGGAGGTATAAGAAATGAAAAGATTCTTTAGACCACTAATAGTTCTCATCAGTACCTTAGCTTTGTTTATCGCAAGCACTTCGTCTATGGCATGTTATCTTTGGTCGTTAAGAGAGCCAAAGATGCCGGAATCACTTATTAAGAGAGACTAAGCATAAAAAAATAAGAGCATTTATGCTCTTATTTTTTTATTACTAGCTCCTGCCTGAATATACCTTCTTCAGCAAGTGTGTTATGAAGTATATTGGCATACTTGGACAATATCTGATTTGTTATCGTAAGACCAAAGCCTCTTCCTGATCCCTTTGTAGAATATCCTTTCTTCTGAATCTCTTCCACATCAATAGCTCCTTCGTAGGTATTCTCAACTCTGATTATCAGGTATTCTTCATCATCAGTCAGACTAATGTTCATTTTCTTAATCTCCGAGGCTGCTGCCGCATCAATTGCATTATCAAGGTAATTTCCCAATACCTCACAAAGGTCGGTAAGTTTAATTCCAACTTCATAAACTTCGTTAATTACCTGTACCCCTATTTCTATTCCTTTATTTTCAGCCTCATTAATCTTATTCCAGAGCAGTCCGAATATTGCATATACCTTTATCCTCTGCAGTGCCAAAAGC
Organism: uncultured Clostridiaceae bacterium; assembly: GCA_964619815.1. GTDB lineage: Bacteria > Bacillota > Clostridia > Lutisporales > Lutisporaceae > BRH-c25. The sequence continues at coordinate 1,841 of CAZUGK010000120.1, forward strand.
AAATTGTTGTCCATTTTTCTTGCGTCATCCATTACCTCGCTGTAATAGGCTTTCAAACCTTGTAAATCATTTTCCTGAATATATCCGTAAAAGCTGTATATGGTATTGGCATAGCTGTGCTTTAACCTCCTGAAATCACTAATAAGGCTGTCTATAGTCTTAATATAGTCCTGCTGCTGGTCATACTGCTGCTCCTTTAGGGCCAGAGCACTATTGGTAAAATTGATATAAAGGCTCAGTATCAGATACATCCACATAATTGCCACATTTATCATGATTATATTTTGGTCCACCACTCCAATGAACTTAATATATATTGAATAATTTACTACTATTACTACAACGGTTGCAAACATATACAGTGATGACTTTATACTGATGCTTCGCTTATACTTGTCTGCCATTTCCTGAGTCTGTTTTATAAGTCTTATTAGAAAAATTATTATTACTAAAGTACCATATATAATCAAATCAGCGGTCAAAGAGAGCAGAATATGGGACTTAATAATTTCATGTGTATATCCGTAAATTTTCACCATGATCAATACGGCAGATATATCCCCTACTGCAAGAGCAATAGTGTTAGTGATGTTGGAGACAATAGACTGAAGCAAACTGAGTTTCAGCACAAAATACGACATTAATACCATGAATAACATCCCAAGTAGAGCACGCAATCCCATTCCTATGTATCTGTCCATATATACAAGTAAATTAGTACCTAAAGATGTTAAAATGATAAAACTAAATAATACCTTCTTGTCTCTCTGAAAATTGTACAGCGTTTGAGCCAGATATGCGAAGATTACTATTGCCATTGTATTGATGAATACTTTATAAAGCACTATCATTTTCTTGAACCATCCTATCCAGCACTTCCTTTATTTCACTTTTCTGCTGTCTCGACATAAAGCATTTTTCATCATTGGACATTATTATGTATGAATCCTTATAGTTTACTTCCTTTACATGGTTGATGTTGATTATATAGGATCGATGGCACCTGTAGAAATGTTCTCCGCTTTTATTCAGCTCATTGATTATATCCTTGAGATAACCAAAGAATTCTATATTGCGATTTTTCGTATGAACTACAAGCTTCTGGTTGATTGATTCAACATAAATGATATTGTGCAGCTCTACATTGTAATCACAATTCCCTGATCTTATTTTGATTATTGCATTCTTATTATGCTTCTGATAATTCAAATAGTTGTTGTAGTGCTTGTTTATGGAAAGCACACACTCCTCCAGCGCCTGGTATGATACCGGCTTAATGAGGTATTCAAATGCCTCTATATGATATTTGAACACCGTCATGCATAATTCCGGATGCCCTGTAACAAAGGTAATATAACAGTATGGATCAAAGCTCCTGATCTGCTTGGCCAGCTCCAGCCCATTCATATTGGTTCCAAGGTTTATATCGAGGAAATATGCATTGATACCTTGAACATATTGCCTGGAGTATTCAATTATTCTCTTCGGATTATCAGTTGTAAAGCTAATCTTAGCATCAATATTGTTCTGCCTGATGACCTTTTCCAGGCTTGTCCTCAAACTGTTCAATATAACCTGCTTGTCCTCGCAAAGCACCATATTTATAGACATGTAAAACTCCTCCAAACATGCTTCAGGTTTCAAGAGTAGATAGTAAAATGTATCCATTAAATTTGATTCGACACAAATTCACTATTTCCTTTAAAAATTAGTAAATTGTATGTTTTATTATACAAAATATGTTGATATTTAGCTATTTATAAATCTTTACTGTATGGATTATCCTGTCAAACAGTACTTTATAATAGTTTCTCCATTCCTTTTCCGGTACAAAGAAGCTCAACCTGTATACCTTATTTGAATAACCCTCAATAAACGCTTCATATGCCTTGGTATACTCCCCTTGGGAATTTGCCCTGCTGTATTCCAGTAGATACCCCTTTTTGTTGTCTGACATGATTTCCTTAATGTTAAAGTACTTGAAATCAACGACCCCTACGGCTGATTGCTTTGACTTTTCCACAAACTGCTTCAGAGGTTCGGAAAGCTTCCATACCTGTACAAAGCCATGTATCCTGCTGTCATGAGAGGTAAAATTCAAATGGTAGAGAATTTCCCCTCCCGTAAACGATACTTCATGTGTATGCCACGAATCCGGCAGTTCAAAATGAAAGGTATTATCCATCACATTGTAAGCTTCAAACAGCTGCTTTGAAGCTTTCTTGGACTCAACATTATCCTTAAAGGCTTCATACGCCTCAGGCAGTCTTCCTTTATACATGAATACAGCACCTAATACTATAATGGAAATAAATATAAGGACATATGTAAATTTCAGCCTGTTTTTTAACAACATTCACCACTCCCCGTAAATATTGAAATATCATAGTAAATAATATTATGTATTTCTGTGATAAAGAACAATGCCGGACTTCAAATGCAAAATTATACTTTTAAATTGTTTTAAATTTTGTTATGTAAATAAGCAGTGTATATGTTGTATAATGGTCTTAAATAAAACTAATGGGGGTTTTAGTATTGAGATACATCGATTTGCGAAGTGATACCGTTACACAGCCTACCGATGAAATGCGGGAAGCCATGGCAAAAGCAGTTGTCGGAGATGATGTATACGGAGATGACCCTACTATGTGCCTTTTGGAAAAAAAGGCTGCGGAGTATGCAGGTAAAGAAGCTGCCATTTTCGTTCCCAGCGGCACCATGGGAAACCAGTTGGCAGTTATGACTCATACAAGAAGGGGAAATGAGATCATTGCAGAGGAAGGTTGCCATATAGTTCAGCATGAGGTGGGAGGTACCGCAGTGCTTTCCGGTGTTCACATGAGAACTGTAAAAGGCCGTAATGGCATCATGGAGCCTCAGGATGTAGAGAAAGCCATACGTGAGGATGATATCCACTATCCCGAAACAGGACTCATCT
>CAZUGK010000120.1:4791-12574 GCA_964619815.1 uncultured Clostridiaceae bacterium
AAATGCTTTATCAAACGGCACAGTTGTACCCCTTGCCCGGATGAAGGAAATATATGATATAGCCAAAAAGCATAACTTACCTGTCCATCTCGACGGTGCAAGGCTTTTCAACGCTGCAACATATCTGGGTATAGATGCCTCGCAGATTACTCAGTATACCGATTCGGCAATGTTCTGTCTTTCCAAAGGCTTATGTGCACCTGTGGGCTCAATGCTTGCAGGCAGCAAGCAGTTTATAGACAGGGCAAGGAAGAACCGCAAGCTTTTGGGCGGAGGAATGCGCCAGGCAGGCATACTTGCTGCGGCCGGCCTTATAGCCCTGGAGAAAATGACAAAGAGGCTTCACATAGACCATGAAAATGCAAGGTATATGGCAAAACGCCTTATGGAGATGCCGGGAATAAAGCTTAACGCTGAGGATGTCCATATAGATATGGTTTTCTTCGATATGGAAGAAACAGGAGTCAGCTCCGATAAGCTTGTAAAAGAATTGTTTGAGAAAGGCATCAAGATAAATGGCATCGAAGGCGGTCTCATGAGATTTGTTACAAACAATGATATTTCCAAGGAAGATATCGACTATACCATAGAGTGCATGAAGGAAATAATGAAGTAAGACTTTGGCACGAAGTTCGAGGCGCGTGGCACGTGGTATATCAGGGTATTCCTTATAAGTAAAAAAACGGGTAACAAGGTGGACATTCATGTTTAACCTGTTACCCGTAAACTTTTTTATCGTTCAATATAGTTCTTCACGTTCTTCAATATTATATCAATTGTGCCGTCACCGTTCCGCTTAATTTGGAATTTTTCCTTGTCGTTGTAAACTTCACTGTCTATGTAAAGCTCAATGGACTTATCCACCTTGAGTCTTTTCTTCTTCAGCTTTTTTTCCGCCCATTCCCTGTCTATAGGTACATCATTTTCGGTGATTCCTTCACTGACCATTACAGCCTTGAACTCGTTTTTCACCATGATGTCACTGAAGTTCTCTTCTGAAACCTTTTGCACATCGAAGCTGTCCTGGTTCCTTAAGTGATCAGACAGTCTTGTTCTAAAGCGTTCCGCCTCCTGTGCATTATCCTTGAAGGCCTTTCTTGCGAACTGCTCAGATACACGGTTGATTATCCTGGTATTTTCCCGCCTGTCTCTTGTAAAAGTACATTTGAGGAAAGAATTTATAAATACTCCCTCTTTGTCTCTATCCGACACCAGCATATTATAATTGCCGTCATCCTTAAACTCTCTTATAACGGCAGCCTTTGAAACCTTCTGGCTTAATCCCGGAAGTCCGGTTCGGTTTACCCCTACTGTTACAATAGGATTGCCACCGTTGTCCTTTATATAATGACAGTAGGAATTTGCAAAATTGAGCTTAAGTATTGCAAGGAACTTTCCCTCCTGGCTTTCAAACAGGCATACGGCCATATCTCCGGAAGACTCCTTTTCATCAGTACCGATACATCTGAACAGGTACTGGGAAAGCTTGTTGCTGTTATCTACAAACAGCTCCTCATCCTCGAATATTTCCTTGCACAGATCCTTTACTATGTTCTTTTCTTCGCCAAAATAGGCAGGCTTGGCTTCTTCATCCTTCAATACCTTTAGAAGATGGCTCTCAAAATACTCATATACCTCTTCAGTCAGTTCCAGTTCCTTATCTGTCAATACGGTAGTATTGTTTTCCCTGTCGAGTACATTTAATGCCACCTTGTTTATAACGATTTCTTCAATATTCCTCAATCAAATTACCTCCGAAACATCTTGTTCTGACTAACACAATTAAAATAATAGCATAACAAAACAATCATGTACAGCAGGTGTTTACCTCGTGCCTCGTGCTTTGGGATAATCCTTCGAAGCCTGTACGGGTGATTCATGAATCGCCCCTACCACGGAACGGTGAGGGCATCGTTCCCTACCCCTCGTAACCTCGAAACCTCGAAGCCTATAGTCCCTTCTGCCTTCTCAAAAGGAATATGAAAAATGGTCCTCCCATTATGGATGTCATTACTCCAACAGGTATTTCCACCGGTTGAATAAGTACCCTGCCGAAAGTATCTGAGAGTACAAGCAGTACAGCACCCAGCAGTGCTGAGTAGGGTATAACCCTTTTATTATCAGAACCTATAACCAATCTGATGATATGCGGGGCAACCAATCCCAGAAATGCAATTGTCCCGCCTGTTGACACCACAACACCTACAATGAGAGCACAGGTTATAAGCAATATGTTTTTTAAAGCTGCCGTGTTGATACCGAGGTGGTGGGCTGCATCCTCTCCCATTACGAGTATGTTAAGCTCCCTGGTATAATAAAGCAGCACTGCTAATGCCGGTATAATAACTACTGCAGAAATATAAAACTCATTCCAGGTAGCCATAGACAGGCTGCCCATTGTCCAAAACACAATATGTTCTATCTTATCATGATTCAACATCATCAGGAAAGAAATCACTGATGAAAGGAAGTAGCTTACTGCCACTCCTGCAAGCAGAAGTGAATTTATGGACATCCTGCTTCGTGTATATGCAAGGCTGTAAACAATAAATAATGTAAAGACAGCGCCGATAAATGCAAATATACCTGTTGTCTCTATTCCCATAATACTTACATTTAATCCGGTTATTATGGATATGACCGCCCCCAATGCAGCACCTGAAGACATACCCAAGGTATAAGAATCAACCAGCGGATTCTTGAATATTGCCTGCATTACTCCTCCGACAGCTGCAAGCCCTGCACCTATGACAGCTGCAAGCAGCACCCGGGGAAGCCTTATATCCATAAGTATGGAAGCATTGACTGTATCAGAGCTTTTAGTTAATATCTCAATTATTTCACTTATGCTGATTTCTACTGCCCCTGTAGCAGCCGAAAGCAGCAGAGACGCAATAAGAAGCACAATGAGTATTGCGAGTACCAGCCAGCTCTTTTTATTACTTCTCTCCATGTTTTTTTACCACCCTTAAAATATCTTCACCCAGGGTTTTACTTTCGGCAAGAACTGCATTATCCCTGCTTTTTATGGTCTCATAGAGCTTCAGGGCAGCACCTCCTGTATAATCCCGTTCTTTGATGCTGTCATTTTCAAGTATAAAAACAGGCTTTCCTTCCAGGCTCTTCTCAAGCAAAAGCTCCAGATTCTTTATGTTGGATTTGCCGAAGTACAGTCCTGCAAGTACTATCGCGTCAGCCTCATCAGCAAGCTGTTTATTTCTTGCATAAGCTTCCTCAGATATCCCTACGAAAGGTATCTCTTCTGCAACCTGCACATCATTCTCCTTGGATATTTTCCAATCCAGATCACCAATAGCAAGTACTCCGCTGCTTAACTCAAAGCCCTCGGAATGCAACCTTCCTATAACAGAACTTCCGCTTCCCCCGCCACATATGACATGCACCCGTACACCCTTTTTTTCTATATTTGGCTTAGTTAGGGCATATATATACGGCTTATTGCCTACCGGGCTTACTGAAACATAGACATCGGTATTGAATATTTCCTTTATGTTGGAGGCTGTCAAGGTCTCAAAAGGAGTACCCTGCTGTCTGACTTTCCCGTCCTTCATCATTACAATATAGTCGCTGTACGCAGATGCCATGTTAAGATCATGAAGGACAGTGATTGCCGTAAGCTTTCTGTCAACGCACATCTTTTTTATCAGATTCAATATATCTACCTGATGCTGAAGGTCCAGATGAGATACAGGTTCATCAAGGATAAGTATTTCCGGCTCCTGTGCCAAAGCTTGAGCCAAAATAACCCTCTGCCGTTCTCCTCCCGACAGCTCCATAAAGCTTCTGTCTTTCAAATGAGTTGTGTTTGTATACTTCATTGACTTCTCTGCAATCTCCAGGTCTTCTTTTGTCTCCCCCTTCAGCTTGTTTACATATGGGTATCTCCCCATAAGCACAACGTCAGAAACCTTAAAGTCAAATTCAAGCGAGGTATTCTGTGGCACAAAAGAAAGCAGCTTTGCAACAGACCGGCTTTTCATCTGGTTTATATTTCTTCCCTCAAGGTAAACAACCCCCTTCTGGGGTTTAAGGGCAGCCGATATGACCTTCAGAAGGGTGCTCTTGCCGGAACCGTTAGGCCCCACTATGCAAAAGAATTTTCCCTTCTTAATACTAATATCAACTTGCTCCAGAACTTTTTTCAGTTCATAGCTGAAGCTCAGCTTTTCGACACTTAACTGATAATCCAATTGAACCATTCCTCACTTTAGACAATATAGCATTTCACGTAGTTCGGACAATAGGTAATAGGTCTAATATGGCTTCGTAGCCTGTAGGGGCGATTCATGAATCGCCCCTACCCCGAAACCTCGAAACCCCGAAACCTCGAAACCCCGAAACCTCGAAACCCCGGAACCCCGGAACCCCGGAACCTGAATTCTATTCCCCGTAGAATACCCTGTACATTTCTTCCACTGCCTGTACTATTCTTGGGCCCGGCCTTGATATTACATTATCATCTGACATTACATGAACTTTTCCCTGTTTAACGGCTTCAAGCTTGCTGAATATCTGATTCTTTGACAGGTCTTCCTTTGACATTCCTTTATCCGTTGAGTGGAGAGCAGCTATAAGCATTTCGGGATTATCCTTTACAAGCTCCTCTGCACTGTACTTTGCCCAGCTTTCCACCTTTTCAGCAACATTGATTCCTCCTGCTGCTTTTATTACATCGTTTATGAAAGTTTTTGAGCCTGCTGTAGTAAGCGGGTCAGCCCATACTACATAAAATACCGTAGGTTTTTTCTTATCCTTTGTCTTTGCTTCTATTTCAGCAACTTTGTTCTTCATACCGGCTACTATTTCTTCTGCTTTGGAATCAGTGCCTGTTATTTTCCCAATCATTCCTATACTCTGGTAGATTGCTTCAAAGCTCTCAGCCTCTGTAACTATTACAGGAATACCCATTCCCTCAATTGTTTTGACTGCTTCCTCCTGAATATATCCTGCCAGCACTACATCAGGCTGAACCTTTTTTATGAGCTCCATGTTCGGTCCGTCAAAGGTTCCTACCTTCTCAATCTTCTTGGCTTCTTCAGGATAATCGCAGTAACTGGTAACTCCCACAACCTTGTCCCCTGCGCCCAGGGCAAAAAGTATCTCTGTATTGGACGGTGACAAAGAAACTATCTTCTCAGGGGCCTTATCAAGCACTATGCTCCTGCCCTTAAAATCCGTCACTTCGATTTTTTCTGTATTTACAGGTTCAGAACTCTGTGCAGGTGCCGAATCCTGCGGTGCTGCAGGTTTAGCACAGCCTGCAAGGTTTAACATCATTATGATCGCAATTGTTAATACCAATAACTTCTTCATTTTTACTATCTTCTCCTTCAATATTATGACTTTTGTAATAGACAGCCTACCCCTGTACATAACAAAAAATTCCTTCTACAAATAGAAGGAACAAAAATGCTGCAATAAGCACCTCCCCATCTCTCGTAGGTAAGCTTTAAATTCAGGTAGGTCTCCTGGCTTGGGTTCATCGTATTCCTATGCCTTCCCAGAGCATTAACTCCAGTGGCATATATAGGATACTCATCTTCACAGTGGCGGGACCGCATGGGGTTTTCACCCATTTCCCCTTTAAGCTGCTGCAGGACGTAGTCTGCAGTTAAGCGCCTGAACCATTTCTCTATTAAATTCATATTGATTCTATCACAATGCTCAACACTTTACAATACATTAGAAAGTAATATCCTTACCTTGATATATGTGTTGCAGCACTGTTTTCATCGGCCTATGCAATCTCAATTCTTTCACTAAATCTACCTCTAATAACGTATATTATTTCCCCGGAAATTGTTGAATTTTGTTATTCGAATCTAGTATTTCCCGTCAAATTTCTATCCTTTACTGCAATGATGCCCCCAGAATTCAGTTATTATCTTTCTGTCTGCAAAAACGGCTATCTTTGATGCTTCAAGCTCCGGAGCCACCTCCACCACAGTAAAGCCAATAACCGAAAGCCTGAAAAGCTCGAACAGCAGGTCAAGAAGTTCCCTGCCTGTCTTGAAATCCCAGCCTGAGCTTTCAATTTTTTCTCTTCTCCAACAAGCAGAGCAGCATACCCTTATAGCGCTCTACTCCGCCTATTTTATCCTATTCAGCCACATCCCGCCGATCTCAATTTTATCCTCCGGGTCATTGTAGTTTCCGATAAACCAGTATTGAGGCTCAGTCAGCGATTTGTCCTCATACATTAATTTGAAAGGCTTCCCTTTATAAACCGTCTCTATTATGTCATAGCACATTATAGTGCTTCCCATAACCTCATATTTGCCCCTCTGCATTATAAATGTATCGTTAAAACCCCCTACGCTGGCCATTCGCAACCCATAAGTCCCGTCGCTGCTGAATTCATAGGCTGTGGCAAAGGATGACAGGGACACAGCTCCTGATGCTATATCCTGGAAGCCGGTAAATAAATCTGTATTAACATCCGACCAGGTGCCTAAAAGGATATCCCGCGGAAAATCACTCTTGTATTGTATGAATAGTATATCCCCCCTGCTGTTTGTTTCTACATTCATCTCCATCGCTGAAATTAACAGGTTGATAGGAATGTACAACTTTCCGTTTTCACTATACGGAGCTATACCGATATCGACTTGCGTACCGTTTACCAATGCTTCAGTATTGCCCTCCTGCATATTTACCTGAAGTACAATGCTCTCTTCGTCTCTCCAGCTTGCACTGATGCTGCCGTCACTAATGTCTATTTCAGGGTAGGTGTAATTTCCCACATACGGCCATTTGAAGGCATATCTGAATTTTTCAGCTGATATGAAAATATAGTCAAAGCCTTGCTTTTCCTTGATGCGGTAGTCATCCTGGAATATTTCCATATCATTCACAACAATCTGGACCCAATTATATGATTCATTAATGCCCTCTTCATGTGCACTGTTGCCGCCGGCTGCATATCCTCCGGTTTCGGCGGTGTATTTCTCGTACACACGGGTAGCTATAAGAACAGCCATTTCCCTTGTACAGGTTCCTTGCGGATTTATTTTCCCATCTTCACCCTTCAAGAACCCATTCTTATTCATGAACCTCACAGACTCAAGGGCCCAGCCCGATATATCCTTTTCATCCCTGAATTCACCGACTTCTGCTGTGGAAAAGTCAGTATCAGGTTCTATTGCATTTACCGCCCGGAACATCATTACGGCTACCTGCTCACGGCTTATAAGCCGGTCGGGTGAAAATAATCCTCTCTTGAGGTCTGTGCCGTTAACAATTTTTAAGCTGTAAGCCTTGAATATCTCTGGGTTCTTGGTATCAACAAAAACACTCATATCAGAATAAGGAGCTGAGTTGCCGGTGTATTTCTCATAGAGCCTGACTGCTATCTCGGCAAATTCCTCTCTTGTAATTGAAGCATTCATATTATCCTTGATTTTATCTGTTATGAAGCCATATTCTGCTGCCCTGTCAAGCTCCGTCACTGCCCATGAGCTTGCACCCTTATACGGGACATCAGAATACTCAGCAGATACACCGAATGCCAACGAAGCTGAAATAATAGCAAATACCACTATTATGCTTACCGTTCTTTTCAAGTTAACCTCTCCCCTCAAATACATCACAGCCGGAACCTGACTTACTTGCCTACACCAGTTAGTATATTACACACTTGCCATTATTATATCATTTTTATAGCAATATGGTAAATTTAAAGGATATAATAAAAACAACGGAATTTAACATAGCGTAAAGTTACAGTAGGGATTGTATGGAAATAAAAACCAAGCAATAGAAA
>CAZUGK010000121.1:0-12519 GCA_964619815.1 uncultured Clostridiaceae bacterium
AACAAAAAAATAAAAAACTTACCCTTCTTCACTTGCTCTCCTCTCACGCTTACGAGGTGATATTGAACGCACAATAGAAATTGTATTAAGTAATGTGCGAATTCAATAACAATCAATGAAGCTTTTTGCGAGATTTAGTTGAAATTATTACCGGCATCTCGCAAAACGCCTTGTTGACAGGATTCGGACAGAGAGTACGCCCTAAGGGTTATTAATAATTTCATAACCCTATTCACCCCAAAGAGATCCCCCCGCTCCTGAACTGAAAATCAGGATTCAGCCTCACGTTTTATGTAATTCCTGCAGTACGGTATATTTCAAGTTTATATAATCAATACCATTTTTTCAATGGAACTATCTGCCATGCCATAATACGGAAATTTCTGCAGTCATTAAACGGTAATTATTTTTAGTCAAATCACATATTTCCGGTCTGCCGAATAGAATGAATATATAAATCTCGCATATAAGATACATCGGCTAGATGCGATTTACAGCGTCAATGAAAGCATTTCTCACTATTGAACTACCATTAATGGATTTAGTACGAAATGCACTAATAAAATTTTGGCAGGTGAAACAGATGTTTGTAAAATATAATCCAAATTACAGGGAGCTCATCGTCGGTGCAGAAACCCAAATACCGCTTTCAAACGGTCAAATGGTAACCTCAATAAATTTTGACAATGCCGCCACGACTCCGCCATTTTCATCTGTACTCCAATCAGTAGTGGGCTTTGCGCCTTGGTATTCTTCGATTCATAGAGGAACAGGCTATAAATCTCAATACTCATCGGATATATATGAAAGCTCCAGGGATATAGTAAGAGATTTTGTCAAATCTGATTCAAATAACACAGTGGTTTTTGTGAAAAATACCTCTGAGGCTATCAACAAGCTTTCTTATAGGCTATATCGCAAGAACAAGCACAGTGTGATTCTTTCTACTTATATGGAGCATCATTCCAATGATTTGCCTTGGAGGAGCAAATATAATGTAGATTATATAAAGGTGGACGATTATGGAAGGCTTTCAATATATGATCTTGAAAAGAAACTGCGGAAACATAAAAAAAAGGTTGCACTGGTTACTGTAACAGGTGCCTCAAACGTTACCGGCTATAAGAATCATATCCATGATATTGCAGAGATTGTTCATAAATTTGATGCAAAGCTTTTGGTAGATGCCGCCCAGCTTATCGGTCATTCCTGCGTAGATATGAAGCCGGACTCCGACCCACGTCATATAGACTATCTCGCATTTTCAGCCCATAAGATGTATGCCCCTTTTGGAACCGGCGCGCTTATTGGTCCTGAATATTATTTTGAAAAAGGTGAGCCTGAATATAAGGGTGGAGGCACTATAGAGATTGTCACCCATGACCTGGTAAAATGGGCTGAGCCCCCTCACAAGGATGAGGCAGGCACACCCAATATTATGGGAGTTGTAGCTCTTTCTGAAGCAATCAGGACGCTTAACTCTATCGGAATGGATAACCTGGAGGCCTATGAAAGCAGCCTGCTTGAATATGCACTTTCCACACTGGCCACAGTACCGGGGATACAGCTGTATTGCGATACTGACCTGAGAGACAGGGTTAGCATCATACCCTTCAACATCGAAGGTGTACCCCATCAAATCACGGCTGCCGCACTATCCGCCGAATCAGGCATAGCAGTGAGAAGCGGCTGTTTCTGTGCACAGCCTTATGTTCAGAAGCTTATGAAGATACCCAGAAATGAGATAAGGAAGCGGATAAAGAATCCGTCCCTTCCCCACCATGGAATGGTCAGACTTAGCTTTGCCCTCTATAACACCTATGATGAGATTGATACTCTGGTGCAAAAGCTGTGTGAAATAGCAGATAATAAGGAGCTGTATAAAGAACGATATGAATATGTTATGAAGTAGGTGCCAGGTTACGAGGTTCCGGGGTCCCGGGGTGTAGAGCAGGGCTCTGGAGTACTTGTGAAATTGAAATAGCCTCTCATATGCATGGCTATTGTAGTTATTGGATAAAATACTGAATAATCTATAGTCAACAACAGGGAGGTATCAACATATTGAACAAAAGGATGAACATACTCATGTTCAGCGGCGAGTATGATAAAGCGATGGCTGCACTGATACTTGCCAATACCGCAAGGGAAATGCAGGTAGAGGTTACCATGTTCTTTTCCTTTTGGGGGCTCTTTCTTGTAAGAGATCCTGAAAAGGTGTCGGCAGAGGATAAAACAGCCTATGAAAAAATGTTTGGGGCAGTCACACCCAAGGGGCCTGAGCAGCTACCCCTCTCCCGCATGAATATGGCCGGCGTAGGCAAGAAAATGCTTCTTGAAATGATAGATGATGAAAGTGCCCCTCATCTTATTGACTTCCTAAAGGGGGCAAGGAAGAAAGATGTGAAGTTCTATGGCTGTAAGCTTTCAATGGAGATTATGGGCCTTAAGCAGGAGGAGATGATTCCGGAACTGGAGGTAATTGAAGCCAAGGATTATCTTAAGGATGCATTGGAATCAGATATGCAGTTGTTTATATGAAGACAGAAAAAGGCGTTCGAAACCGAACGCCTTTCCTATTGATAGTCTTTGCCTGCATTTAAAGAATTTAACCTGTCAGATATCCTCTTATTCTCCTCCAAAAGCTTATTGTATTGACACTCCAATTCAATAAGCTCCTCATCCAAGCTGGCCAGATAAATTTCTTTTTCTGCCAGTTCCCTTTTGATCTGTGTTATATTCTCCTTCAGTTCCTGTTCATATCCCTTCAGGTTTGAATAGATCACAACATTTTCGTTATTTGTTTCAGGTGGTCTTATATTTGCATCATAATCAGTATATATGGCTACATTTATAATAATCCCTATTAAAACTATGGAGATGATTTTAAATAAGAGATTAATACCACAACTATCTCTTCTGCTTAATCAAGACACCTCCTTTAGTGTTATTATAGGGCTAAAGCTTTTTATTGTGTTGTTCATGATATCCCAAAAGCCTGCAAACTATTGTAAAGGCTTCAGCCCTTGTCATATAAGCTTTTGGCCTGAAGGTGTTATCAGTATACCCTGTAACGATACCTTCCCCGGCAGATGCAGCCACATTGCCATAAGCCCATTTTGCTATTGTAGCTTCATCGATAAAACTCAACAGATCATCACTGGTCAAATTCTCTCTGAAAGCCCGGATAAGAACTGCTGTCATCTCTTCCCTTGTGATGTTCCCATATGACTTAAAAATATTACCCGGGTAGCCCTTGAATACTTTTGCTTTGGCCGTGGCTATTACATAGCCTTTAGCCCATGTAGGCACATTATCCACATAGCCGGTATCTTCTTCCTTGGATTCTTCCAGCTTCAAGGCTCTTCCCATAAGTACGGCAGCTTCTGCCCTGGTTATGTAATCGTCAGGCCTTATACGGCTCTTGGAATCGGGATCAAGGATATCATTCTCAATCAGAGCTATGATACAGTCATGAGCCCAGTGACCATTAATACTAGGGATAACATCCAGCGGTTCTTCTATAAGGTTAGCTTGTTTATAATCCTTTATGTCATCCTTATCCTTGACGTTATTATCATTGTCATTGTTGTTTCCGTCATCATCAGGCTGCCCCGGAGTTTCATTCAGCTTAATCATAAAGTTAATATCCGCGCTTATATCTTCAAGCTCGTTTCCAGAATCCATGTCCATCTGCAAAGTATACTTCAGGTCTACCGAATCCCCTTTTCCTATTGAGAACTTACGGGAACTATCCAATTCTATGCCTTTTCCCGAGCTGTTATCCGGATCCAACAGAATATCAGACAATCTCGTATTCTCAATAATAACATCATTAAATACCAGTAGTCTGCCTTTAGTAATTGTTAACCGCATATTATTTACAAATGAATCGTAAACAAGTCCTTTATGAGCACTATCAACGTTTTTGGCTAAGTCTACCGTCAAACCCAGATTTTTAACATCTATTCTCTTATAGTTGTTTTCGATTCTAATTAATCCGTCTACACTATAACCCGGATACCACATTTCTTCGCCATAGAGATCTCCACTCTGTGATATGCTTCCATCTTTGTTAATCAGAACGATGACATCCGGTTTACCATTGTCTATCAACGCATAGGTAATATTGGAAGCGCCGAAAAAAATACATGCGCCTATTGATAATAGAAATACGAAATTTATAAGTCTTTGTAGAAATTTACTCCGTTTACTCACTTTCCTCACCTCCATATCAAAATTAGTCTGATTCGGATAGAATGCTAAACGACAACTTCTTTTCCTTCAATAATTGAAGTGTCAGACCTAACCGAACTGTCTCTTAAAACATACAAATATGTTCTCTTATCATCTATTACGTAAAATTGAATAATTTCTTTACAATTTTCGTTATACTCATACATAATCGGTTTTCCTATTTCATCTGAAATCCTGACCAGATCATCTATAGCTTTTACCTTGCTGCAGCTATCAAGGCACGCTGCCAACAGTTCACTATCCAACGCAACCAGTCTGCTTCCATGATGTTTAAATATTTTGTTCACTTTTTTTGCAAATGGGTCTTTACTGATACCTTCAGAAAAAAACACAAGCCCCGGAACAACAAGTATTAGCAAACCCAATATACAACTATATAATATAACCATTTTCTTGTTCATCGGCAGCTGAACACTTTGAGTTTTTTCAATGCTTCCCGTTTCCTCCTTGGCGTCGATTTTAGCAATTGAGAAATAACCGACTTCAAGTGGAATTTTAATAACAGCAGATTTGTTTGAAGCTGCAGTACCCACATTTGTATCTGCTGTTAAGTTTACATTCATTTGGACAATAAGCTGATGCATGGGATCAACCTTTGACTCTTCAACCACCTTTGCCACAAAATCATTGAATTCACTCAATTTCAAATTGACACTTTTGGCTAAGGACATACCTGAATCCTTCAAAGTAAAATCCGTTTTGGGCAGAAGAATATACTTCTTTTCCCACAGGGTTATATGCGTCTCATCATCTTCTTCATAGGCTTCAATCACAGCTGTCAGCTCGTAGTCACCCTTTATATCTGCCGTTCTGTCACCTCTGAACACATATTCAAAATCAGCTTTGACATAATCTATATAGTTCGTGAGATAAAGCTGCCCTTCTTCAAGACTTTGGCTGTTATAAAGTATGTTTGGTACTAAATATACTCTATAACCGGCTTTTGTCTTGTCGGTATATGAAAATAAGCTAATCTTTTCTTCAGCTATATTAGGGATTGCCACCTCTCTATAAAGTAAAAACGATAAGGAACATATCATTATAAAAGTAACTATAAACAGTACTCTTCTTAGTTTTTTACCTATATGTATTTTTTTGATTTTCCTCTTCACGATATACCCCCAAAAGCATTGATTTATTTTTATTCCCTTATCCCGGCTTTTTCAGGCTACATTCCCCCTGCATTATCATCTGGAACTTCAGAACCTGCTGATTCCTCGCTGTTTTGTACGTCATCCGGTACAGGAGCTGAATTGCTTTCATCCCCCGCATCATTCTGCGTCTGGTCACTTGTATCAGCCTCTTCAGCGTCCGGTTCTGCATTTTCTTCTTCATTTGATGGCCCGGAACCCTCAGAGCTTGTTTGCGCATTATCCTCTTGCCCGGTTTCAGTCTCTGTGCCATTTCCTGTTCCTACATCCGAGTCAGTCTGTTCCGGCTGCACTGTGCCTTCTCCTGTCGTTTTGCCGCCATCCTGCTGCACCGGATCCGGAGTTACCCCCCCAAGGCCTCCTTCTACGGGTGCTCCAGAGACTGTATCATTTACAGGAGCTGGAGCTGGAGTTGGAGCTGGAGTTGTGGTAGGAGTAGTGGAAAGTTCAGGCGCTGGAGTAGGGGCAGGTGTAGGTGTTGGTGTCAGTGTAGGAGCAGGTTCTAATACTGTTATTTCTCCCTTAATTGTCAGCACATCTGACCATGATCCGTAACCTCCCGGAAGAAAAAGGGAAGCTGTAAAAATACTGAATAGGATAATAATGCTCTTCTTCATTTCAAAAATACCTCCTATAAATCCGCATCTAGTGCTTTTTAACACAACAAATTTCTTGTTTTTCAAGTGTTAAAAAGGCACTTCCACTGTTTGGTGCCTCGCCTGCCCTAGAAGTGATATACGTTACGAGGCACTATCAGGATTTACTCCTATCTTATTTTCCAGTCCATTGCTTATAAGGTATTTTAATTTCAAACTCGTATTCACCCTCTGCTTCAGGGGCATCTATCTGAAGTGTCAAACTGCCCTTTGAGTCTTTACTTGATAGATTTTGATCATCTGGATAAAGTATGCCTTCTGATGATTTGTAATTAAGTATCTTTAATCCATCTGACTCATTAATTAATAACTGTTGATTCTGCTCCTGAAATCCGTCCTCATCGAATTCTATAGGAATGCTTCCAGTATTAATGACCCTGTAGTCTAAGGTGAGCCTTCCTCTTCTACCGCTTTCAATTTCGCCGGATACTTTAACAAGCTTGCGATCCGTTTCTTTATCAATTTTCAGTACGGCCCTTGATTTTCTCAGGTCCCCTGATTTTTTCAGTTTCACCTTTTGATAAAAATCTGTAGCTATATTACCTGTTCTGATCTGTATTTCACTTTTCAGGCCTTCCTGCCAATATCCATAGCTTATCCCTACTATATTCATTGTTACTATGATTGTTATAAAAATTGTAGCCTTTGCCATAGAATGCTTTCTCTTTGCCAATTTCCTATCACCTCTCCATTTTTAGTGATCTTCAGATTACTAATGTCCTAAACTGGTTGAATTATTTACGAATAAGGCAGCTTCTACTCTGTGATTGATTCCTAACTTTGAAAATATACTGCCAATATGTTTTTTTACCGTATTTTCTGATATGTATAAACTATTGGCGATTTGAGTATTGTTCAGCCCTTTACCAAGTTCATACAGTACATCCTTTTCCCTTGGGGTCAGGACTTTTAGTTCATCTTCTTCTGACTTAATGCACTGTGTTATATCCGGATCGAAAAACTTTTTGCCACGAGCCACAACATGTATTGCATAAATAATATCCTCTGCAAAGGCCTCTTTCAGAATGAACCCATCAACGCCGATTTCCTGCGCTCTTAGAAAATCTTCTCTCTTCGATGAGGATGTCAATATCAGGAATTTGGTATGTGAACCCCTTTTTTTAGCCTGGATGACTATATCCATCCCGTTCTCTTTTCTAAGCCTTAAGTCCAATATTGCAATATCCGGATTGTATGCAGATAATATATCAATTGCTTCGTTTACAGTAGAGGCTTCTTTGATCTCATGTATGTTTTCTTCTAATGAAAGGGCAGAAAACAATCCTTTCCTTACCAATGGATGGTCATCCACAATTAGTAATTTCATACTATATTCTCCTCCCTATGCAAATGAGTATAAACGGGAAAGGTCACTTTAATTTTTGTCCCTATCCCAATGCTGCTGCTAATACATGCCTTTCCTTTTAGATAATGCGCTAAAGCCTCAATGTTCTTAATGCCTACCCCCCTTTGTCTGGATTGCTTTACCAACTGCAGATCAAAGCCTACACCGTCATCAGTAATTTTCAATACTGCCATATTTTCCTGAATGTGAAGTGTCGCTTCTATATATTTTGCATTACCATGCCGAACTGCATTTCCTACGCTCTCACATATTATCCTGTATAATGATTTCTTCTGAAGCAGAGAAAGTAATTCACTATTTCCCAGAAGCTTAAAACTGATCTTTATATTATTCAATCTTCTTGTTTCTTCAATGAAGTTCATCGTATCCTCAATAAAATTATCTGTACCACCCTTATTCCAGCTCATACTGTATATGGCTGTTCTTAACTCTTTCATGGCATTATCTATGGAATTTCTGATAATATTCAATTCTTCATTAAGCTCGTCGCCAGTCATATTGTTGATATTTTTCGTTAAGCTATATATTCCAAAGGACGTACTGAATAATCTTTGCAGGACACTATCATGCATCTCATTGGCTATTCTGTTCTGTTCCTCTGTAATAACCAGTCTCTCGTTCACCTGCTCCATTTCAAATTTTTCAAAAGCAATGGAGCCTAATCCGGACATGAATTTCATCTGGTCCATATATTCGATGTAGTATGCATTAAGCTGCTCCCGCTCAATTTCTATGCCCAATACCCCGTAAGCAGCAATGCAATTTGATCTCACCGATGCCATTAAGTAGCTCTTATCGCCAATATCAAATTTAAGAGGCATGGATGAATTCATAATCAAATCCCAACATTCCACAATTTTTGAACTTAAAGAATCCCCTATGTTTTTTGTTATACTATTTGTTTTTATTACCATTCTCTTCTCATTACCATCGATGCTATAAAAAAATATCATACCAGTCTTGGTAACTTTCCCTGTATATTCTATAATTGTATTAATCATGTCTTCCTTGTCATTAAGAGTGGTAAACATATATACTGTTTGATACAGCTCCATTATATGGTTTATTGACTCCCGGACTTTCCCATTGGCAAAATTCAACTGCCTGTTTATCTCAGCCTGCTTGATGCTCTCTGCTCTAAGTCTTTTTATATACATTGCAAGCTGCTTTATTATCGCGGTAATCAGAATCAAGCTTAGTATCAGATTTGACTCTCCGCTTATAAAATCCAGCAGATTTGACTCTGCAACATTAAATACCAGATATTCCAGGCAGGTAGACGTAAATAAATATACACCTGAGTTAACCCAGCAATATAGGCTTCCCAGCATTACAGCAGAAATGAGTATAGTATTGATTGAATACCAGACAAAGGGGCTATTCAGGCCCCCTGTAGGTATCAATAGTAATGAGTTCCCTATGGTTTCAATTATTACCAGCACCTTAATGTTTCCCGGTATATCCTGATTCTTTTGATAAAGATAATTAAGTATAATGGATGATAATCCAATGCAAGCTATTATAAAAGCTTTCATAGCAATAGTGAGCTTGACGCTGCCGGCAAGGAAAAAAATAGAAATGCTTAATAAAGAAACAAATCTATATATCGTGATTATTTTAATTTCTTCCGGCTGGTTTTTTATATTGAAAATATCAACTAGCCCCTGTTTCAACATCAAAGCTAGCCCACCTCCAGGCAGATATGTCTTGTAATTAAGCATGTTCACTAATAATTTATTCTCACAAAGTAATGTATATGCTTTTGTTCAGAGAAACTTGCAATATAGATTCTTCCCATATTTTTCAATATTTATAAGTTTATTTTCCAACATTTTAAATTTGTGGAACTGTATTATCTGCTGCTCGTTTTATAAAAGAAAAACCCAGTCTATTCTACATAGATTGGGTCGGTTGCACCATAAACTCTCTACGTTCCAGGTGCCCATATATGGAACATAGCTCATCGCATCCCTCAATACTCATATATGATTACATAATTATTATATGAGAAATTATTTGAAAAGGTTGTAGAAAAGCGCTGTATATCCAAAGAGTTTTCCATCAAGTTATTCTAGCATATTGCTTTTTACCTGAATATTCGCTCATTTAAGCTTAGATATAACAAAACAAACAACAATAAAATGCACCCCATAAAGTTGAGCTATATCATTACTATCTCAACTCTAAGGAGTGCATACCTTGTTAATTACAGTTAAAACTATTTGTTGAACTGCTTGAATATTGGAGTCATTTCTACTGTATAAGTAGTATCTTCTGCATAGCTATCACCTGCAGCAAAATTCACATAAAGATCGAGATAATGTCCAGGTTCCACCTGTCCATCCAGATACTGAGACGGATCAAATGGATTTACGGTTCTCTCTACTGTGGTGCCATCCGGATTAACCCACTCTAATTTTCCTATGCCTGAGCTGATTCCTTCACCTGCATTTACAGTTCCGCCTGCTGCAGCTACCCATTCACCCCAGCCGCCAAAATCAAGAGATGCAAGCTTTACAGGCATTGTGCTGTTATTGTACATTCTATATTTTATTGTGAACTTGCCGCCAGGATATACATTATTTATCTGTGTAACTGCTGTATCCCAGTCATTCTGGCCTCCCTCATTATCCTGTGAATATGTGACGCTGCCTGTTTCATATGGCGATAATGAAAGCTCATCTTCAATATCTACAAAATGAACATCCAAGTGGCCTGTGCTAACATTGTTGGTAATGTTCAACTGGTCAGTCCAAGCTGCATAGCCGGCACCCATCAACATAACTGCAATCGCCAGTGTTAATGCTAAAAATCTGGTTTTCTTCATATCCAACCGCTCCTTAAATTTAATTTTACGATCATTCACTTAAAGGCCTTTTAAGTAACTGTACATTGAAATTATAAAACCTACCAGATTCATTTACATCCTGCGATATAATGATTTTGTTTTCTCTGTTTTAATTATTTCTTATAGCACAACCTGATTATCAGACTACTACTTTTTTACCATATCACTATACTCTCCTACTTTGTCTAATCATTCCGGCCCAATTATCCTGTTTAAAACTCGACTTTATCTAAAGGTATATCCTCCTTACTCTTTAACAGGAGGGTTGGCCATCCGATCTTTGGTACTACCTGCACAATTTTGCCTCTAATCTGTCCAGGCTTCACCGGGTCACCATCCGGAACCGAATTATTATCCCCCTTGGTTCGATATACTTTTACTCCGTCCTCTTCCAATATTTTTATAATACGATGGGATATCAGAATATTGTCACTGTCGAACTGGATCACATCTCCCTCCTTTAGTTGTTCTAAGTCCTCTACCTTCAGCATTTTCTCAACCAGAATCACATCCCCCGGCTTAATCATCGGCTCCATGCTGCCGGTAGCAATTACTGATGGATATATGGGAAAAACGCCTACAGAAAACCAGATGATTCCAATAGAGAGGAGAGTAGTTACTATCCATCCTGCTAGATCTTCTTTGTCTTTTTCTGTATTCTTCACTAGCCTGGCTTCTTTCAAATAAATGCCTTGCATAGCTGTCAATGAAAAAAAGGTGCACATAATTCCTACCAATGCAGCAGTAATCCACTGTAAGTTCGGTAAAATAGGCGAAAACCAATGAAATCCATATATTATGCCCATATAGATAAGCGCCGGAAACCATCCTCCAAGGAAAGCCAGATATGTTGCCATCAGATTTTGCAGAAATTCCGGTATCATTAATTGAGCAACAAATATAACAATGTCTTTTATACTCTTCAATTCAATAAATTTGCCGATTTTATAATTGCTTACGGTCATTAAGAATGCAATTGGTATGAAAATCATAAAGTTCTCATACTTGGTCAAGCTGTTTACAGAATAGCTTCTTACAGCCTCCCTGCCAACCAGCATTGTTCCTACTACCGTAATATTTACAAGTATTCCTTTTAATGAGTGGTCATAAGGACTTCTGCCGAATCCGTCGATTAATCCTGCAATAACAGAAACAATTATATAAATGACTGCGAAGGTAAATGCCCACCAATATAGGCTCTCCCTAAGCTTTAGCGGTGCTCTGGACCGGACTCTGGGGAGTACCCAGACTATCCCCGCAAGACTCAACCATAATATAGGCTTTATAATATTGCTGTATACTTTATAATCAATTATTGAGCTTATGGTCAGATTATCCAATAAATATAAGAATAAAGTAGCTCCAAGCAGCATAAAGGCTCTTCTTTTTGATGGATTTACCGGTAAGTACTTTTTTTGCATTCTCTCCTAACCTCCATTAAACTAAACTAAAACCCAACCTATATAAATAGATTGGGTCGGTTGCACCATAAACTCTTTGCACCCAGGGTGCCCATTTAAAGGATGCAGTTCATTGTTTCCCCATTGTTCAATTTATTGTTTTACTTAGATTATATGCCTGTCCCATACCTGCTTTCAATAAATTCCCAATCATATGCAGCAACTTTCGTATGCGTTTTTTCGACAGCCTAAAAATGCACACGTACCAGCCAGAACTTGATTTTGCTGCCGCTCCAGCCCAAGTCCCAGGGTACATCGTTCCTGTCCGTATTATGGCAGGTTACCAGGGAATAGCCCTTTGAATCGGCACCTGTAACTACCGATATATGAGTGATATCCCCTTCTTTTTCGTAAGCTATAAAATCCCCGGGCAAGAGCTTATAGGAGGCTTTATACACCTTTTCATAGTTTCCGTAGGCAATAAGTGACGCTCTGCCGCTATACAGCATATAGTTCTTAAAGCCGTCTGCATTGACCCATGCACGTGTCGCCTCTCCTTTGCCGTAATTCCAGGTATAATTTTTCCTGAACTTCCCGCCCTCATGAAGTATCTGCGATGCAAAGTTTGCGCAATCCCCTCCCTGGGAATTAAAGTTCCTGTATTTTTTGTTATATTTGAAGCCGTATTTTTCCTCACTGGCAGCACCACAATACTTGTCGGCATACTCTACTGCACTTTTCCTCCTGTCGCCAATATTGGATAAGTCTCTTGCAGTATAAGTGGATATGTATTGGTTAATTGAATCAACTTTTATTTTCCCCAGGTTCAAGATATCTTCAA
>CAZUGK010000122.1:0-10343 GCA_964619815.1 uncultured Clostridiaceae bacterium
GATGGCGTAATATCATTTGTTAATGACTATTTCAATATCTCATATGATGAAATGTCAAAGCTGAACAAATGGAATAGGAGCAAATATCCAAAGTGCAGCAGCATGAAGGCAAATTACTTCTACATGAACAAGACGTTTGTAGACAGCTTTGAGGGATATCTTGATGTACTTAGGGTAGGAATAGACAATGTAAGAGATTTGGTTAGCGTCAGGATAGCTGACTATGATGAAGAGCGCTATGATCTTTCTAAGGCATTGTATAAAATAAGTGATGATTACCCCGACCTGGACTATATAGATTTCAGTAAAACAGTTTCCTATACTAATGACGACCTGGGCATTGTGAATGTACTTTTGGCTTATGACCATCCCAAGGAAGAGCTTGTTTCCATGAAAATCAAGGTAGATGACAAGGTTGATAAGATCGCAGCTAGCATAATAAAGCCGGAAATGACAGAATATGAAAAGGAAAAGGCAATACACGACTATTTGATTTTCAATGCGAAATATAATAAGGTTGGAGCGGAAAAGAACGATGTGTCTTTTGAGGAGCATGACGCATACGGCGTACTTATTAAAGGTACAGGTGTTTGCGACAGTTATGCGGAAGCCTTTAAAATGCTTTTGGATAAAGTGGGAATCGAATGTATAACTGTAATTGGAGATCAGAAAGATGGCAAGGAAGATGATATAGGCCATGCCTGGAGCATGGTAAAGCTTGATGGTGAGTATTACCACGTTGATGTTACATGGGATGACCGCGAGTATGATGATGGACAGAACGATTTATGCTATGATTATTTTAACCTTACC
Organism: uncultured Clostridiaceae bacterium; assembly: GCA_964619815.1. Classification (GTDB taxonomy): domain Bacteria; phylum Bacillota; class Clostridia; order Lutisporales; family Lutisporaceae; genus BRH-c25. Next base: position 814 of record CAZUGK010000122.1, read on the forward strand.
GATGAGAGTATGGCAAAGGACCACACATGGAATGAGAATGATTACCCTATATGTACAAGCAATAATGAAAACTACTTCTATAAAAACGGAAAAGTTGTAAATAATAGAGGCCAGGCAGAAAATTTACTGAGAAGTAATGTTAGTAATAAAGAAGTGGTTGTTGATATGCTGATAACTGATTACAATAGTAACGCATATGATATAAGGGGAATGATATCAAGGGTGGTTAACAGCAGGTCATACAGGATTAAGAGGGCATCATGGACTACAAACGACATACAGGGAGTTGTGAAAATAACTTTTGAATATTATTGATACTTATTAAATTTAAGAAAATTTTGGTAGAACTGGGGTTATAACACAAATAGCCTTCATCTCTTCATGGGATGAAGGCTATTTCATTTTTCAAAGTTTAAAGGAGTAATTGTTATGACACACTAAAAACATATTATATTACCACACCGGTATATTATCCCAATGATAAGCTGCATATCAGACATTTCAATGCAACAGCAGCTGCTCATGTTGCTTTAGTGGTGAAAGCATGGGATAATAGGAGGAAGATAATAAATTCAAGGTGGATTGACAATGAAGCTGAGAAGATTATTAATATTCCTTTTTATAATACTTACCGCTTTAAGTCTTAAATTTCCTGGTGCCTTTCAATTGCTTGGCACCAGGGTTAAGGCTATTCCCTCTGAACTGCCCTTCAATGCTATGGAGGTTGATGCAGAAGTGGAAAACACTGGCGAATATCATGCCATAATACTCGGTGCAATCAGAGAAGTAAAGGACAGTATTAAAATTAGAATAGTCAAATATGATGAGAAAACCTACGATGTTAATACTGCCTTAAAGAAGGTCCTGGATGAGAATGCCGGGTTGGGGTTTGTAACCGGCTGTACTGCAAGCGTAGCCAGGACCTTGGGGAAAGACTCTGCAGTTATGGAATTGAAGCTGCAATACCTTTATCCAATAGAAAAGATCGTGGCTATGAGAGCAGAGACAGAGAATAAAGCAGATGAAATTCTCAATAAGATAATAAAGCCTGGGATGAGCGACTATGAAAAGGTCCTTGCAGTCCATGACTATGTAATAATCAGCTCAAGATATGACAGCTTGAATGCGGATGACGGCACAGTGCCGCAAGAGGAGCATGAAGCATATGGTGTATTGGTCAAAGGCATCGGAGTATGCGACAGCTATGCCAAGGCTGTTAAACTGCTTTTGGATAAAGCAGGTGTCTGGTGCATGCTTGTGGAGGGCAGCAAAGCGGAAGCTGACAGGAAAAGGCTTAGTGATGTTGATCATGCATGGAATATTGTAAAGCTGGAAGGTGAATACTACCATGTAGATGCTACATGGGATGATGTCTCAGAAAATAAAGACAGTACTGATTTGGTGTATCATCATCTTAACCTGAATGATGAGGAAATGCAAAAGACACATATATGGGACAGAAGCAAGTACCCTGTTTGTGAAGGAACAAAATACAACTACTTCATATACAATAAACTGATTACCAATAACCAGGCTGAGACTCTCAAAATGCTTGTGAAAGCTATTTCTGACAGGGACAGGAGAATGCTTGTAAAGATATCAGACTATAAAAGCTCAACATATAATATAGAGAAGCTGATAAAGAAAGCTGCAGAAAAAAGCAATCTCAAGCAGGGCATAAGTGCAAAATGGATGGTAAACGAGGCCCAGGGGATAGTGGATATAGAGTTTACATATTGACACTCTTGAAATAATGTTGTATATTTTTGTCATAAACTTAAAATCATAAAAGTAATGATGGGAAGAGTAAGTTGGCATACATGTCAAAGAGAGCCGGAAATGGTGCGAGCCGGTACATAAAACCAACCCAACATGGCCCCTGAACTGTACAGGTGAGGTAGCTGCTTAGCCTGTGCCGGAAAGCTGACGTTATACAGCACAGTGATAAAATCATTTTTTGAGGAGTCACTTGGTGAGTTTTCTGCCGCGAGGCAGGGAAGAACTAGGGTGGTAACACGAACAGCTTTCGTCCCTTCATGGGATGGAGGCTTTTTTTATTTTTTAAATTATAAAGGAGGAATTGTTATGCCAGACAAAAAAACATATTACATTACTACACCGATATATTATCCCAGTGATAAGCTGCATATCGGACATACCTATACAACTGTTGCTGCTGATGCTGCAGCCAGGTTCAAGAGGATGCAGGGTTACGACGTAATGTTTCTTACAGGTACAGATGAACACGGACAGAAGATACAAAGAAAAGCGGAAGAAAAGGGTGTAACTCCGAAACAGTATGTGGACGAAGTGGTAGCCGGTATAAAGGAGCTTTGGGAATTGATGCAGATATCCAATGACAGGTTTATAAGGACTACCGACAAGCAGCATGAGGAAGCGGTACAGAAGATTTTCAAAAAGCTCTATGACCAGGGGGATATATATAAGAGTGAGTATGAAGGCTGGTATTGCACCCCCTGTGAATCATTCTGGACAGAAAGGCAATTGGCAGACGGCAAATGCCCTGACTGTGGAAGGGAAGTGGAGCTGACCAAGGAAGAAAGCTATTTCTTCAAGCTTTCAAAATATCAGGACAGACTGATAAAGTATATTGAAGAACATCCGGATTTCATACAGCCTCAGACCAGGCAGAACGAAATGCTGAACAATTTCTTAAGACCCGGGCTCGGGGATCTCTGTGTTTCGAGGACATCCTTCAATTGGGGAATACCTGTTACCTTTGATGAAAAGCATGTTATATATGTATGGATTGATGCTTTATCAAACTATGCTACAGCTATGGGATTCTTGAGTGATGACGATTCGGACTACAGAAAGTACTGGCCTGCTGATGTTCACCTTGTCGGAAAGGAAATAGTAAGGTTCCATACAATTATCTGGCCTATAATGCTTATGGCTTTAGGGGAACCGCTTCCGAAGCAGGTGTTCGGACACGGCTGGCTTATACTAGAAGGCGGCAAGATGTCAAAATCAAAGGGAAATGTAGTAGACCCTGTAGTACTTGTACAAAAATACGGAGTGGATGCTATAAGATACTTCCTGCTGAGAGAAGTTCCTTTCGGTTCTGATGGCGTGTATTCGGAGGAAGCGCTTGTTAACAGGTTGAATTCTGACCTGGCAAATGATCTTGGAAATTTGCTCTCCAGAACTATTACAATGATAGACAAATATTTTGGCGGAACAGTACCGGCTCCTAAAAATGCAGGAGACCCATTGGACAGGAGCCTTATAGAACTTGCAGAATCAACTTTTTCAAAGGTTGAGGAATTAATGGATAAGTTGCTGTTCTCAAATGCATTGACTGAGATTTGGAAGCTGGTTGGCAGATCCAACAAGTATATAGATGAAACAATGCCTTGGGTTCTTGCCAAGGATGAGGCAAAGAAAGAAAAGCTTGCTACCGTTCTATACAATCTTGCAGAAGCATTGAGGATTACGGGTGTACTTATAAGCCCGTTTATGCCTAACACCCCCGTAAAGATATTTGAACAGCTGGGGATCACTGATGAAGCTCTGAAGACCTGGGAAAGCGTAAGAAGCTTCGGAGCTTTAAAGGCAGGAACGGTTGTCAGGAAAGGTGAAATAATATTCCCCAGGGTTGAGTTTGCAAAGGACGAACCGATAAAAGAAGCAGAAGCGAAACAGGCTGCAAAGAAGGAAGAAAAGAAAAGTGCAGCCGCAGAGGCCCCAAAAGAGGATAAGTATATTACAATAGATGACTTTGCAAAGATTGACCTGAGAGTTGCCAAGGTACTGGAGTGCGAGAATGTGGAGGGCTCCGACAAGCTTCTGAAACTGCAGCTTGAAGTAGGCACCGAAAAGCGCCAGGTAGTGTCCGGAATATCCAAGTACTATGCACCGGAGGACTTGATCGGCAAATATGTAGTATTGGTGGCGAACCTTAAGCCTGTGAAGCTTCGCGGAGTGGAATCCAATGGGATGATACTGGCGGCTGCAGATGATGAGAGACTTGCAGTGGTGACACCTCTCTCTGAAATACCGTCAGGTACGCAAGTAAGGTAGTCAGACTCGAGATACGAGACTCGAGACTCGAGATTTCGGGTAGGGCTCTGAAGCCGGGGATATGGGTAACAGTCCACACAAGGAAAGGAAGTAAAAATGCAGATGCTTTTTGATGCACATGCCCATCTGGATGATGACAGGTTTGATGATGACAGAGATGAAGTTATACAGCAGTGCAAGCAGGATGGGATTGATTTGATTCTAAACGCCGCAAGCAATATTGAGACTTCTGTCAAGTCAATTGCTTTGGCGGAAAAATATGAGTTTATTTATGCAGCTGTGGGTGTACACCCCCATGATGCGGCCGATATGGACGAGGAAACTGCAGGAGTGCTTGCCGAACTTGCCGGGAACAAGAAGGTAAGGGCTATAGGAGAAATCGGACTGGACTATCATTATGACCTGTCACCAAGAGATGTGCAGAAGAGGAGGCTTATAGAGCAGATTGACCTTGCAAGGCAGCTGAAGCTTCCGGTAATAATACATGACAGGGAAGCCCATGGGGATGTGATGGATATATTCAGGAGGACCCGCATCAAAGAGGTGGGGGGAGTGCTTCACAGCTTCTCAGGCAGTGCCGAGATGGCTTTGGAGTGCTTAAGGCTGGGACTGTATATATCCATAAGCGGCCCTGTTACCTTTAACAACGCAAAAAAGACAGTTGAGGCAGTAAGAGAGGTTCCCCTGGATATGCTGCTAATTGAGACTGACAGCCCGTACCTGACACCTGTTCCTTACAGGGGAAAAAGGAATTATCCGGGCTATGTGAGGCTTGTAGCGGAAAAAATAGCAGAAATCAAGGGTATCACTTTTGAGGAAGTAGCCCAAAAGACCAAAGAAAACGGAAAACGCCTATTCCGAATAGAATAAAACAGAGTAAAGCATATCGCTTGTACGAACAAGTACTCGCTGATATGCTTTACTTTTCTAATTTGTATCAATAATAAATGCTTCGAAGCCTTTCCCTCAAAATCACGCAACTCGCAACTCGAAACGCGCAACCAAACCCCATAGGAATACCCGCCAAAACCCCCCCCTTGCCTAAATCCTCCTTATATAGTAAAATTATTATACATAGCATATTAAGAAGCCTATCTATAGTAACTTTTGTAATATTTTTCGCATTTCAGTAATATACTTTTCAATAATGTTGTTTCCAAAATACAAAAGAAGTTTGCGGGGGTAGTATGATGATTACTTATGAAATCAACGATGCCCTTTATATAAATCTGACCAACCGATGTTCAAATAACTGCTGTTTTTGTATAAGAAACCATCCAGAGGGTATGGGTTTCGATTTATGGCTCCAGAAGGAGCCGAGCCTTCCTGAAATAATGGAAGATTTAAAAAATCCTGAGAAATATGGTGAGATAGTATTTTGCGGTTTTGGAGAGCCGCTTGAAAGATTCAGGGAAGTAATTGAGGTATGCAAGTACCTTAAGCACAAAGATGCAAGGGTAAGGATCAATACAAACGGCCAGGCAAGCCTGATATGGGGAAGAAATGTTGTACCTGAGCTTAAGGGCCTTGTGGATTCAATATCTGTAAGCTTGAATGCAAAAAATGCAAAGGATTATGTGAAGCTTTGCAGGCCAGATAAAGGTGAAGCAGCTTTTGCTGCAGTTTTGGATTTTGCGAAGGAGTGTGTGAAATATATACCTGAGGTTTGGATTACTGTTGTTGATGTGATATCTGCCCATGATATAGAGATATGCAGGAAAATAACAGACAATATGGGTGCACAATTCAGAATAAGGCATTACTGTTAATTTTTCAGCTTGTCCAAACAAAAAGAATAAAATCTTTAAATGAGGCAAAAATATAAATGTTTCAGATAATATTCCCCAGCTTGTAAAAAGTTTGTATATGAAGAAAACATTTTTTTCATACCAAAAATTTGACAACTGAAGAAAATAACGCTAAAATAAATTTACTTATGCGTTTGGAGTTATTGGTATATTGTACCAAAAAATCTGGAACAGCATAATATGTAATGCTGGATGCGGGATGCCAAAATAGCGTCCGGTACACAAAAAAGGAGGTTGAACGATGAAAATAAACTTCAAGGAATTAAAGAGTTTATTTTCAATCAAGCTTATTGTTGTCGCTGCAGTATGCTTGATACTCGCTACATCTTATACTTACAGTGCGATGAAGAAAGATATTACTATTGAAGATATTGATGGAGTAAAAGTTATAAGCACCTTTAAAAATACTGTTGAAGATGTACTGAAGGAAAATAGTATAGGAATCAAAAAACAAGATAAGATAAATGTGGATATGTCGGGAAAACTGAAAGACGGAATGAACATAAAAATATCCAGGGCAAGGGAGATTAAAATTCAATCGGATGGCAAAGAAGTAGTTCTTTTAAGTACTGCTCCTGATGTGAAGAGTGCCTTGGGTGAGGCGCAGATTCAGCTTGGGGAGAAAGACAGGGTTGAACCTGCACTGGATACTGCGATTAACGGAAATACAAAAATTGATGTAATTAGAGTCGAAGAAAAGATTGTAAAACAGGAAATGAAAATGGATTTTACCAACCAGGTAAATAAAAGCGACAAACTTGACAAGGGCATAGTGACGGTAGTCAAAAAAGGAAGCCCTGGGCTTAAGGAACTGGCAATAAAGGTTATATTTGAGAATGGCAAGGAAGTAAAAAGAGAAATCGCTGAGGAGAAGATACTTAAGGAGCCCATAAACGGTATTATTGAGGAAGGAACCAGAACCACCTTTGTATCTTCAAGAGGGCAGGTCACCAGATTTGTGAGAGCACTCAAGATGACAGCAACAGCTTACGATGCGACTTTTGAAAGTACCGGTAAGAGTCCGGGTCACCCACAGTACGGGATAACCTATTCCGGTTTGAGAGTAAAGCAAGGTATTGTAGCGGTGGACCCCAAGGTAATTCCCCTTGGAACATGGCTTTATGTGGAAGGCTATGGGGAAGCCCTTGCAGCTGACAAAGGCGGGGCAATAAAAGGCAACAGGATTGATTTGTATTATGAATCTCCAAAAGATGTAGCGAGATATGGAAAGAGAACTGTCAAGGTGTATGTACTTGATAAGCCAAGATACAAATTCTAAAGTTTATCCACAGGGTCACCCCCTGTGGATATTTCATGCGAGGATAAACTTATGTTGAAGGAAACAATCGTAGTAGAGGGCAAGAACGATGCAGCAGCAGTCAGAAGGGCAGTAGATGCGGACATTATAATAACAAGCGGCTTCGGCATAAACAAAGGCATATTGGAGAGGATAAGAACTGCCCAAGAGAAAAATGGCGTAATCGTACTTACCGATCCTGATTTTATGGGAGAAAAGATCCGAAAAATAATATCAGACAGGGTTAAGGGAATCAAGCATGCATTCATACCCAGAGAAGAGGCCCAGGCAGAAGGGGATATAGGTGTGGAGAATGCATCGCCCAAAAGCATACAAAAAGCGCTGTCCATGGCTAAATGCGAGCTTCAGGAGGTACAAATAAACTTCACAAGGGAAGATCTGATATATTACGGCCTTACAGGCAGTGACAATGCTGCGAGTCTAAGAAATAGCCTGGGTGCTGCTTTGGGAATAGGTTATGCAAACTCAAAGCAGTTCATAAACCGTTTGAACAAGTATGGAATAAGCAGGAATGAACTTGAGGCGGCATTGGAAAGGATTATCAGGGCAGAAGATAAAAAGTAATTTAAGAAGGATGAATAATATGAAGGGAAACTCAATTACAGAATCAACGCGGGATTTGATAAAAAAACATGACTTTAAGATAGCGAAGAAATTCGGGCAAAACTTTCTGGTGGATGAAAATGTTCTGAAAACAATAATAGACTGCTCAGAGCTTTCCAAGGATGACTGCGTTCTTGAAATAGGCCCCGGGCTGGGAGTCATGACTCAGGTGCTTTGTGAGAAGGCGGGGAAGGTATTGGCAGTGGAAATAGACAGAGAGTTGATTCCGATACTTAAGATTTCTCTGTTTGGCTTTGAAAATGTCAAGCTAATCAATGAAGATATACTTAAATTGAATTTGAAGGATGTATTGAACGAGAACTTCGGTAATTCTCCTGTCAAAGTAGTTGCAAACCTTCCCTATTATATAACAACTCCAATAATTATGAAGTTACTGGAAGAGGATATCAATCTCAAGAGCATTACCATTATGGTTCAGAAGGAAGTAGGGGAACGTCTTGCAGCAGCCCCGGGCGGTAAGGATTATGGTGCTCTGACTGTTGCTGTCCAGTACCGCTGTGTGCCGCAAAAGATTCTTGTGGTACCGCCGGAGTCATTCGTGCCTCAACCTGAGGTTGAATCCATGGTGGTGCGTTTGGATTCCAGGGAAAAGCCTCCGGTAAATGTACTGAATGAAAAAATGTATTTCAGAGTAGTAAAGGCATCCTTCGGCCAGCGCAGAAAAACCCTTCTTAACGCTTTGACGGCAGGCAATTTGGAAAAATCCAAAGAAGAGCTTCGGATTGTACTGACTAATAACGGTATTGACGAGAACAGGCGCGGAGAAACTTTATCTCTTGAAGAATTTGCAAAGATCGCCAATGAGCTTTCGAGACTATAAAAACGGAAAAAATAAGTTCACATTTGCCCCCTTCATACATATATTAGTAATGACTATGTATAGAAGGGGGTTATTCTGTGGCATCAAATAATGAGTATAAAAGATACTTTATAATACTGCAGGAAGATGACAAAGGCTATGAAATGTCACCAGGGAAGGCACCTACAGGTTATGTGAAAATCGAAGTGAAAAATAGCAAGGTAAGACTAAATGCATTTATTCAAAATGTAAGAATCGAAGATCAGATTGAGTATAGGCTGATTTTGGTGGCATCAAACAAAAAACTTGCGGTGGATTTAGGAAAAATAATTATTGATGGCAGCGGAAGAGGGGAACTTTCCCATGAACTTGAATCGGACAATGTTCTAAAAAGCGGTCTGAACATAAGCGACTTTACTGTAGCGGCTGTATCCAGCGGAGCATCAATACCGCTTTCGGGCTATACGGGAAGGGATAAGCTGGAATGGAAGGGTAAATATGATATAGTAAACAGGTCAAAGGAGCAGCAGGCACCCAGGATAGATAAGAAAATAATGATTGAAGAAATAATGCCTGAGGTAACTGCGCCCATAGCTCAGCCTAAGCAGGGGGTCCCACTGCAACCTATCATGGAAGAGGAAATGCCGGTTGTGGAAAAACCAGTTAAAAAACCGGAAATGCTGATCGAGGTGCCGACAGTAGTGGAAAAGGTACCGGAGAAAGTACCGGAGAAAGTATTGGAGAAAGTACCGGAGAAAGTATTGGAGAAAGTACCGGAGAAAGTACCGGAGAAAGTACCGGAGAAAGTACCGGAGAAAGTATTGGAGAAAGTACCGGAGAAAGCTCCGGAGCCGATACCGAACCCAATACCGAACCCGATGGCAAACCCGATGCCAAACATAATGCCGAATGTGACACCAAACCCGATGCCAAACAT
>CAZUGK010000122.1:10443-12513 GCA_964619815.1 uncultured Clostridiaceae bacterium
TGCCGAATGTGACACCAAACCCGATGCCAAACATAATGCCGAATGTGACACCAAATCCAATACCAAACATAATGCCAAATGTAATGCCACAGTGCCCTCCAATGGCACCTATGGAAGAACCCTGCGAAATTGAACATGAAAAGATAGAACATGAAAAAATCAAACATGAGGAAGTCGAATGTGCTGATATAAAAGAATACTATTACTATGATGAAGAGGATGAAAGTGACAGGGATAGTGATAGCGACAGTGACAGTGACAGCGATGATAAAAAGCACCATGTAGAGAAAGGAAAGCATGGGCATAAGATTTCTCCTTACTACAGCGGCAACATGTACAACAAGATGAAGAGGATAATAAGAAGATTGCGGAGGTATGAGCCCTTTGAAGAGGATGGGGGCTGTGATTGGTTTAAAGTGGGAGAAGACATATATGAAATTAACAATGTTGCAATTCCATATATGGGATACATGGTTCCTATGGGATATCCCTTTATGTCTGAAGGCTGGGGCATGATGATGGAAAGAAGGGGGTATATACTCGGTGTAAAGTATGAAGATGTAGAGGATGATGACAGAAGGTTCATAAGACATTTGCTGTTTGGCATCCCTGCGATATATAGCAGAAGGAATGAGCAATACTATAAGTCAAGAGGGTTTATGGTGTTCAAACCGCATAAGTCCAAGAGCCATGGATACTTCATAATGTGCCTGGACCTTGATAGCGGCATGTCGGTAAGGATGGATTAACCGATTTGCAGGGTTCCGGTGAAAGCTACGGAAGGCCGTTTCAGATCAAAATATTTGATTTGAAACGGCCTTCCGACGTTTTACCCGTGTATATATTGGTACAAGCATTACGACGCATGCTTTGATCAAAAAAATGTGGGAAAATATGTAAATTTTAATTGACAAAATGTAAATAAATGGTAAAATAGTATTGTAATAGCATACTGATACCTCCGGAGGTAGCTAAGTAGTTATTATGGTAATATCAATATTAAGGAGGATAATAATGAAAACACTAATGAATAAAAAAGCCTTCAGGATGGCTTGTACAATTTGTTTAGCGATGGTCATTACCGTTACAACAGTCTTTGCTGCCAGTGGGGAACTCTATACCGCGTCAAGCTTGAAATCAAGCTCGTTCAGTTTAGCATCGGGGACCGCAACAGTTGAGTGGGATACAGGGATCGACCATCCAAATGATACGGCCGAATACGTGGTTGAACTGTGGCAGGATAAACTGTTGGACACTAGGGTATACAGTTCCGGAAGCTGCTATGTAAGCTCTGGATCAACGGATTCCGGATGGGATGAAATATCTGTTAGTTCAGGAAATTACTATGTAAAGGTTATAAAAAAGAATAGTGAGTATCCCTATACTCAGGTTTTGGTTAATTGGAGCTGCTATAATTAGCATTTACTGCACTATGGTATGGAAATGTATCAAAAAAAGCAGTATTTATTCAAGAAAAACAGTAAAAGGAAAGGGAGCCATTTACTAAATGGCTTCCCTTTTTTTTATTGATTCAGGATTATGCATCCGTACATTTTTTACCTATTAAAATATCTATTACTATGATAGAATATGTATAGTAGAAGCGTCAAATATTCTTATGGATGAAGAGGATTGGTAAATTGAGATTGGATAATATATTGGACAAGAAATTAATAAGAAACATTGATCTGGGAATTGTGTTTTCCACTATTTTTTTAGTGGCTTTTGGAATTGTGGCAATTGCCAGTGCGACACATATCGCAAAAAGCGGTACCAGCAGCGAAATTAAAGTACAGATTATCGCATTTATCCTAGGTATTATCGGGGTTACTATTATACTAATGATTGATTATAATACCTTTGGTGACTGTTATAAAATCATATATGTGGTCAATATTATACTGCTTATTTTAGTGCTGATCCTGGGGAGAAATATAAACGGCGCAACCAGCTGGATACGGATAGGACGGTTGAATTTGCAGCCCTCGGAGATTGTTAAGCTGGGCTTTATTCTTACTTTTGCAAAGTATCTGGAAAGAAAAAAAGATCAGCTGAACCGGGTTATTGATG
>CAZUGK010000123.1:0-12481 GCA_964619815.1 uncultured Clostridiaceae bacterium
CCTATTCTCAGGATACTCCGCTTTCCGCCCCCGGGCTCTCTTTCCCTTATGACCCTGCCTGCCTCGTCGGAGGACATTCCCCACAAAGCCCTTGCATCCCTGAATTCTATATTGTTGCTGTTAAGTGTTATATATGAAGGCTTATCAGCTTTCCCCAGTATAACAATTGCATCATAACCGGAAAGAAGCATTGTAAGGGCAAGCCTCCCTCCTGCATAAGACTCCCCAAGCTCACCGGTCAAGGGTGAATAAAACATTGCCACCGTCTTGGTCACGACAGGATATATGGAGGAGGCGGCACCTATGGCAAATATGATGGGCTGGTCTTCATGCAGGGGGCTCAAATCAGGCTTGATATTCTCTTCTAAAAGCTTTGATGCCACACCAACTCCGCCCAGGTATTCGCACAGGTCTTCCCTCTGTTCCATTCTTATTTTTTTGCTTTTCAAATCAACATACAACACCCTGATAAACTTCTCATATAGCATTTTCCTGCTCCTCCATTCTCAGGCATTCATGAGGGCAGAAGCCGGTGCATACCCCGCAATGCCTGCAGATTATGGGTTTGCCTTCGCTATCATCAAAAAACACCGCATTAACTATACAAGCCTCCACACACCTTTTACAGCCTATGCATTTTTCCGTCTTCAGTAGAACCCCTCCCCCTGCCCTTGGTTCCAGGGCACCGGAAGGGCAGGCTTCCGCACATGCCCTCTCATCACTGCAGGCTATGCATACATCTGCAATGAATTTGCCTTTAAGCCCTCCGCTGGTTCTTACTTTTATTGCACTTCTGGAGATGGAATGATTCTGCCTGTTCACCCCTGAGCAAGCCAGCATGCAGGTAAAGCATCCTATACACTTGTTCATTCCATCAGCCCTTAATACCTTCGCCATACAGCCACCCCAAATACTGGAATTTTTTGTTTGATTTAATACCAATTATATCTCAGAAAAACCTTCTTATCGATATATAGTGTTCTAAACTTGCTATAAATTAATGCTTATTTTAGCATTAATACCTTTTTATATATTCGCAGTAATACTTTACATTAGGCAGAAGCTTATTCCCATTCCATCCGGCAAAAGGCTCAGGCAATATTTTGGCATTTATTTCTTTATACTCCAACCTACCTTCATTTATCTCTTTTGCCACATCAGCTATCACTTTAATATATTCCTCAATAAGTGACAGCTCATGCATAGTACCTGCTTTGCCGTGTCCTGCCACTAGTATATCCGCACCATACTTTTTAAACTCATGTATTGTATTGATCCAATTTTCCGGATTTCCCGAACTCAGCAGCGGATGAGTGTTCACAAAAAGCAGATCTCCCATGAATGCTATCCTTTCTTCCGGCAGATAAAGTATTATATCGCTTTCTGTATGCCCATTCATGTGCCCCAGAAGTTGAGCTTTTCCTGAGGTGCCAACAAGCTCAAGCTCCCCTTCAAAAACAATGTCCGGCAACCTTAGGTCAAAGTCCTTCCTTTCTATCATCTCAAAATATCTGATATCCCTTTCAACCATTTTTCTGGATAACTCATCAGACTCCCCTTGAAGCTTTTCCTTCAACGAGCTTATAATCTGCGGAGCATCTCTCTTCATATCGCCAATCTCATTTTCATGGACTTTCAGCTCACTGAAAATCTTTTGCGTAGCAATTATCGGTGTACCTTTATCAAAGGCACAGTTACCGAGAATGTGGTCAAAGTGACTGTGGCTGTTTACTACATATGAAACTTTCCTCCCTGTTGCCTCCTCTGCAAATTTCCTGAGCTCCTGTGCCGCATCAGCAGATAGGAAGGTGTCATACACTACCGTCCTGTCTCCCAAATCAATAATACCCGAGTTACTCAGGGCTCCCCCCTCCTCTTTGGCAAAGGCGGAATACACCCCCGCTGCCAGCTCTTCTACTGTGAAATAGTCACACCTGAATACTTCCTTGTTTGTTTTCATTTTAAAACCCCTTTCATATTTATTATTTATTACTGCAAATTATAAAAACCATATCCCACCTCCTACAGCAAAAAAGGCATAAAAAACCCCGTGTCAATTATGACACGAGGTTTTTCACACCTTATTGTTTGCTTTACTATACTACCTTTGAAATAGAATGTCAATATTTATTTTTACTTTATTTCTCTCATGCTATCCAATGCCCTGTATATAATTAAAGCTGCTTCCTGCATTTTCAGGCTTTCTTTGGGTCCGAACATTTCTGAACGTCCATCCATGATTCCCAATCCCTTGACTATAGCAACATGACCTTTCAATTCGCTGCTTATCATATCGGAATCTTTAAAACCAAGTACGAAAATATCCTTTACCCTTGCCAGCTTATCATATTTCAGCAGCTTTACAACAAGCTCAGCCATTTGCTCCCTCGTAACCTTTGCATCAAGCTTCAGCTCTACCGGCTTGTTTTCAATAATTCCATACCTTACAGCCTCAAGCAGATATAAGTAATTTTCATCCTTCTTGCTGACATTCTTGAACAATAGCTCTTCCGTACCCCTTGCCGTATATGGGCGGTAGCCCTTTGCATTGACAAGCATTTTTATCAGTTCCATATAAGTTATGTCATTGTCAGGCTTAAAGCTGTTAGTGTCGATAATACCTTGAAAAGCGAGTATGCTAAGCTCCTTTTCTGCAGAATTTCCCTTTATCATTTCACTGAAGTTGTTTTTTCCCGGTACTATTTCCTGTCCATCATAATTGATGAACTTGCCTGTAAAGGCATCTATATTTCCGCTGTAGCTTCTGCTTTGCTTCTGCTTCAATGTATAGACAATTTTGTGATCCTGTTTGTACTCATTTTCGTTTATTTTCTTCTTGTATTCAAAATAAATAGGCTCTGCATCATATTCCTTGAAGTACAGTTCCTTTGCCTTTTCCTTGCCTATTACCCCCTCCGGGGAAGGAAAGCTTAGGATAGTGCTCCAGTTATAGTTCATATCATTTACTTGCCCTGTTTCTGTGTCAATTGAGATATTTATTGAATCATTTCCATACATGATTCCGTTTACCAGCCTAGGGAAGTTGAAATAAATCATCCTGTCAGGTATCATTTTCCCATTGACCTGATACATATTTTCCCTATAAACCTGCTCAGTCCTTATATCGCCAAGCTTGTGGGAATAATAGCGCCCCAGCAGCTCAACGGCTTTATCATAAGCCTGCTCCCAGGTAATCTTTCGTTCATACTCCTTCCCGTACCAGTCCTCGAATACATATCTCCCTATGTTTAATATTTCGCCCGTTGTGCTGTCAATTGAGATATTACCCACGCCTTGAATTGCTTCCGGCTTATCCTCCATAACCTCAGCCGTCCATGTCTTTCTGCTTCCTTCAGGCCATATCTCGTTTTCAGAATAGTTCAGATTGCCGGCCTTGTATCCGGCCCCGAAGATTTCCTTTGCCAGGCTGTCGGCAAAAGCTTCTGCTTCATCGCTGCTCATCTCGCCTGTTCCTCCTGAGGGCTTTGGTTTGCCGGCCACCAGCTTGTTCTTCTGCTCCTGTGTAATATCCCTTTTTTTCAGGTTATCTGTTTTCTCCCCATTATAGCTTATAGGTTCCCCTGTCTGTGCATCTATCAATATCCCGTTTAAAAAATCCGGATTATACACAAGCTTTACTTCAGTAGGTGCCATATATCTTGTAGTTATGTTTCTCATGGGTATATAAGACAAATTCATGCTGATTCTTTCTTTATAGATTGCCAATGCTTTTTCTTTTTCAATCAATCTCTCTGCAGCAGGAAGGCTTATATCATATTCCCAGTTTGTCCTGTAGGATACTATGGTTCCGTTTGTGCCATCCACTCCAACCATAATATAATTGCTTGGGTATCTTAATCCATTGGCCTCTCTTATAAAATTGAAGCTGTAATTCGGTCTTATTCTGCCGGAGTATATGATATCATTACCGTAATCTTCAAGCTTCGTTTGCTTATACTCTTCAGGATTGATTTTTTCCAGGAATTCTTCTGCCAGCTTATGGGCTTGTTCTTTTGTGATATCAGCAACTACAACCTGTTCTTGATTCCTATAGCTCTCGCTTCTGTTAAACCCATTGAGCCTGCCGGTGGAGGCATCAATTTCCATGCTTATATGAGAATACATTGTACTGTTGCTCATGCTCCAATTAAACTGCCAGGTATAACTATTGTTAATTTCATAATTCGGGGCTAGCTGCACCGTCCCCTGGTATTTTTTCTCATCAATTTCAAGCCCGAAATATTTTTTGAGCAATTCAATCGAAATTTGTTTGGCTTCCGCTTTTGATACTTTTACGTTCTTATCATCTATTACATTACCTGCCATTCCTGCTATATTGCTTGATACACCTATAATCCCGACTGAAGATGAAGCTGCCGTGTCCGCAGCAACATTGACTGCTCCCCCTATTGCAATCAGGAATACAATTGCAATAGCTACAATTCTTTTACACATTTCCCGTTACCCCCTTGATTAATCTTCCACACATTTCCATTATATTATTCTATATCCATAGATACAACACCTGAAGTATTTTGTAACCAAATTGAAATGTTATGAAACTGAAAAGGAGTCAACCTTACCGGCTAACTCCTGTATCCATTAATCAATTATTATTTCTCTATTATTCTTGTCCAGGAAGAACATTCTCCGGCTTCCCCCCAGGTATTTGCCCACCAGTTCGGCAAGCTCCTTCACCGCTGCTTCGAAGACCTCTCTCCTGCTGCTGTCAATTGATTCTATACACAGAAAAGCATTTGTGGTTCCCTCCGTCAGCTTTGTCCGGTCCGCTTCCCGCCAGTTCCAGCATCGGCAGATTGCTCCTTCCCCATCCCTGTATATTACCTCTCCTTCTGCAGGAGGCTCATTTGATGTACTGCCAAGAGGCAAAAAAGCTTCTTCTCCAACCGCTCTGGTAAGTATTATATCACCCTTTACCGCGTTTAGATCTTCGCCGCCACATGGGAGCAAGTATTTAAGCGATATATAATTGTAAATATCCACAAGCGGGTTTATTGTACCTACTTGTTTGCCGTTAATAATTCTTCTTATCAGGGCTTCTATGGAAGAGCGGTTTTCCCTGGGACTTTTGAACCTCTTGTAAGCCTCTCTCCATACGGAAACTACCGGATGCTTGGCTAATTCCGCACCCTGGAGGCTCGTCAATACTTTCTTTGAAGCTTCCTCAAGCATATTTGCAAAGTCAGGGCTGCTTATAGTATTGTCTATATCCGTTACCACAATTGCCCCGATATTGGCATCAGGGAACAAATCCCAAAAGCTCTCATCAACTGCAAATTTCCTCATAAATCTTCCCCCTAATGTTTTGCATTAGCAGGCTCTATGTTAATCTTCTTGCCTTTTATCTGATTGTCCTTCATTATATTTATAACATCATTGGCATATTCCCTCGGCACTTCAACAAAGGTGTACTTATCATATATGTCTATGCTGCCTATGAGCTTGCCGGGAATTCCTGTTTCCCCTGCGATACCGCCTACAATATCACCAGGCCTTATCTTCTGGTTTCTGCCTATATTTATAAAGAGTCTCACCATGCCCGGCTCTGCTCCTGTATTTTCATAGTCAGTCTCCTCAGGCTGCGCTTCCTTGCCCTTGCCGCCTATTGCCATCTTTAAAAGCGCCGCAGCAATGTCAATAGTAGTATAATCTTCTCCTGCAAGTCTCTCTATAGCTTCAACATATTGTTCGAGGTCGCCATCCTCCATGCTTTCCTTTACCTTTTCCAGATACATGTTGGTTCTTACCTCTTCTACATCCTCTGAAGATGGAGCCTTTTTGAGAGCAATCTTCGCCTTTGCATACCTCTGGATATCCCTCAGCTTATATATTTCCCTGCCCACTACAAAGGTAAATGCCTTTCCTTCTCTTCCGGCTCTGGCTGTTCGCCCGATTCTGTGAACGTAATACTCTTCATCCTGTGGAAGATCGTAATTGAATACCGCTTCCACATCATCCACGTCTATACCCCTGGCAGCAACATCAGTAGCTACCAGAATATCCACCGCTCCGGTCCTGAATTTTGCCATAACCCTGTCCCTCTGCACCTGCTTCAAGTCTCCATGAAGCCCGTCAGCAAAATAACCTCTTCCCTGGAGCTCTTCCACCAGCTCGTCAACCTTCTTCTTGGTGTTGCAGAATACCAGTGAAAGCTTGGGGTTATACATATCAATAAGCCTTGAAAGTACTTCGGCCTTTGTTTTTTCCTTTACCTCATAGTAAACCTGCTCAATTTTCGGTGCTGTCAGCTCCTTATGAACTACCTTCACATGGTGAGGATTCTTCTGGAACCTTTTTGTAAGATCAAGAATAGCCTTAGGCATAGTTGCAGAGAACAGTAAGGTCTGTCTCTCGTCAGGAGCAGCCTTCAGTATGGTGACAATATCATCTATAAATCCCATATCCAGCATTTCATCCGCTTCATCCAGTACTGCCATTCTGATTTTATCAATTTTCAGTGTTCCCCTGTTCATGTGATCCATTACCCTGCCCGGGGTCCCTACAATAATCTGGGGCCTTTTCTTCAGTGCCTTTATCTGTCTGTCAATAGGCTGTCCTCCATATACAGGAAGAATTTCTACGCCCCTCTTGTATTTTGCCAGCTCTCTGATTTCCTCAGCCACCTGTATGGCAAGCTCTCTTGTCGGACATAACACCAACGCTTGAACCGCCTTTTCTTCGTGACTTAGCTTTTCAAGAATCGGTATCCCGAAAGCTGCTGTTTTACCGGTTCCTGTTTGTGCCTGCCCTATTACGTCCCTTCCTTCCAGTACATAGGGAATTGCTTGAGCCTGTATAGGAGTTGCCTCTTCAAAGCCTTTATTCTCTACTGCCTTCAGAATTTCATTCGACAAATTCAAATCTTCAAATCTAAGTGTTTCCATGTACTACCTTCCAATCTTTTTAATGTAACTATTTAACAATACATGTATTATGCTCAGTTTGCAACAAAATTTTTCATAACAAGAAAAAAAGACAGGTTTTTTCCTATCTTTTATATCTGTTCATGTAATAGTTGTCCCGGTCATGCCTTTATTTTTTTGGTGCAGCATTATTCATACAGCTAAAGGTTTATATATTTTCTGTAATCGATTTTACCCTTTGCAACAAATTCGCACCACCATTCCTTAAGCTTTTCATTTTCTATCGACCAGGTATGCTCCTTTGCATTTGCATGCCTCATATATACATGATGAAACCGGCTGGTAGAGTATATTTTTAAGCCATTCGTCAAACAGTCCTTACAGAACCAGTAGTCTTCTCCAAGGGAGATATTTCTGAATCTAACTTTCTTTAAAACACGCTTCCTAAAAATAATACTTGGCCCGTCCACGTGCTGCGCATAACAATTCTCACGCCCCGTGTTTCTGAGTGTTAATATTTTATCCTTTTCAAAATAGACATATGATGTTGCTTTACCTACTACGTCAGCTTTAGTCGTTCTGAAAGCCTTAAGAGCCTCATTTAAGTATTTCGGGCCATAATAATCATCATCATCAAACTTGGCAATGATATCAAAGCTTGCGTGCTTTGCGCCAATATTCAGGCACTCTCCTAACGTCTTACTCTCTTTAATCTGAAATACTTTTACATTCATATATCCTTGAGCTGCTTCTCTCCATTTATTTTTATCCATACTATTATTATGCAGAATAATGATTAGCTCCTTTTTTCTTAGCTCCTGTCTCTTGTAATTTTCAAATATGTTATGGATAGCATCAGGGCGTCTGGTACATGTTATAATCGTTATACCTGCTGAATTATTATTTTTCCTCCTATTACTTATTGTTTCCTTTATTAGACCCTGCATTTTTCTTACCCCTTCATTTTTTTATTTACAAGTACGACTTTAATCAGCTTGTCTACTATATAATATGTGCTTGCCCATATTTGGTTAATATTAATAGACATTATTTGATTAATACCTCAAAGCTGTATTGTGAATTTTATTGTCTCTCCTTTTACTGTAAATGAATATATTATAAGAGAAGAACTTTATAGCTGGAGGTGAATGTATGAAGAATATTCTTTGCATTGATATAGGAGGCACCAGAATAAAAGCGTCAATCCTGAAAGATGACATTGATCTGCAATCATTGAAAAATACTAAAGTAGAAGTTATCCGGTCACTTGGATGGTTGAACAGCTCACTGCCGGAGATCATATCAAAGCAGCACCCTGCCGGCCTCCTTCGAAAAAGCAGTGCTCTTAGTCAATATGACAGTGTTTCATTGAGCGTACCGTTGAAAGTAATTGATAATGGCGCAGAAGTTAAGGGATATTATACTGATAAATTCGGGGTGCCCAGGAATTTAAAAAAAGCTTTTGAAGATGTGTGCGGCTGTGAAGTAGTAATCAAAAATGATTCAGCATGCTGGCTGTCAGGTGCGCTGAACTACAGCCGTTTATGCCCCATGAATATTGAGTTCCCCTGCCTTTTTATCGCATTGGGAACAGGAGTTGGAATTACATTCTCAGAACATATGCCTGCCGTCCATGGTATTGATTTGAGCAGTATAGGTTTTTATTTCCTTAACTTGAGTAAAATATCCAAACGATTGGTAGACCAAGGCTGGCAGGTTCATGGATGCCTTGGAGAAAAATACTTTAACTGGGTGGAAAGTGAGCACAGAGAATGGACTTACTATAATATTCAAGAAGATTACACCAAAAGAGTTACTGCTTTTTTGAAGGATATTAAAGCAGTGAAATCAATTAATTATAATAATATAAAAACTATTCTTATTGGTGGAGGAAATGCTGAATATATAAACAGTACACTTTTGAAAGAAAAAATTCAAAAGCACATATATATGTTTACTGCCGGCAGCCTGCAAATCAATCCCGACTTAATACCTTTACTGGGGCAGATAAAACTGAGCCAATAAATGCAAAGCCATCTGTCCTCCGGCAGCTTAAGTATTGCAGCTTAATTGAAATTCACCAGCCTCAGCCTCTCTGAAAATTCTTAAAGCATCTTTCAGGTATTTTGGGCCGTAATGATCATCGTTGTCAAATTTAGCTATAAATTCAAACACAGCATGATTTGCACCGAAATTCAGGACAATATCGTTAAACTGCTTCAAGACTGCTACTTCAGGCCTAACCCCGGATGTTTCCTTTTGAATGCCTTTGCTGCAGCCTACACTAAGCGCAGAAACAAGCAATAGCACCATAAGAGCTGCAGCTGCAATCCGTTTCCTTAATTCAAAACCAACCATCGATTTACACCCCACAATAAAATATAATATATCTATTCAATCTTATATATACGGGCTAACCAGTGATATCTTCCCTTCCGCCTTTCCTGCTTCCAGGTACTCGTGGGCTTTCCCCACCTCCGTAAACAGGAATTCCTTCTCTGCCTTCAATACCGTGAGCTTTCCGCTCTCTATAAGAGCTTTAATCTCCTTCAATATTTCACTGTATCTTTCCCGCTCTATCCGATCCACCAGTTGTATCATTATGAAAACGCATCTTAAGCTGATTGCTTTCCTGTGCATCATGCCCATGTCCAGGCTTACCCTTGAATTGGTGGTGCATACCGTGCCGTTTAGCTTTACTGCCTTAAAGCTGTTTAGTAAGTTTTCACCACCCACAGTATCAATTACAACATCAAAGCCTTTGCCCTCCGTATACTGCTTTACATACTCCTCTACAGCCGTTTGCCTGTAATTTATGACTGCATCTGCTCCAAGTTCAAGAGCACTCCTGCCTTTTGAATTCCCCGATACAGTCCCGTACACCTTTGCTCCCCTCAGCTTTAAAAGTTGAAGCACTATATGTCCTACCCCTCCTGCAATACCGTGGACCAGTACCTTATCCCCTTCCTTTATTTGAGCCTTTGTCAAAAGCTCATAGGCTGTTATGCTTACCAACGGGTATAGAGCAGCGGTTTTGTGATCGATATTCTCAGGTTTGTGCCAAATCAGTTTTGTATCCACGAGCATATATTCTGCCAATGCGCCGGTCTCTCCAATTGCTCCGCCTGCGCAGCCGAAAACCTCATCTCCAACCTTGTAACCGGAAACTCCGTCTCCAACCTCAACAACAATACCGGAAAAATCTCCATTCAGAACTGCCGGGAATGCAGGTGAAATAGCCGGCACAAGTCCCGAGCGTATTTTTGCTTCTATCGGATTCACACTGCTTGCATGAACCTTTACCAGTAAATACCCTGCTTTGACCTTAGGCCTTTCAAGCTCTGACTCATGAAAAACCTCTGATGAGCCAAAACGGTCTATAACCATTGCTTTCATGATATCACTCCTATCTATTATTAATTATTCTGTCGAAAATGGTATAATATATATTATAATTATAACCGTATGGAAATATTTATGCAAAGAAGGGAAGTAAAACCAATGAGTTTGGAAAGTGTAAAAAAGTATTTCGATGACAATAAACTGCTGGACCTGCATATCCTCGAAACGCAGGAAAGTACTGCAACAGTTGAACTTGCAGCCAAGGCACACGGTGTTGAACCTGCACTTATTGCCAAGACTATGGCTTTCGGCTTGAAGGACCGGAAGATATTGATAGTTACAAAGGGTGATGCCCGGATAGACAACAGGAAGTTCAAGGATTACTTTCATGAAAAGGCTTCAATGCTGAACCATGAAGAAGTACTGGAGGTTACCGGTCACCCGGTAGGAGGAGTATGCCCCTTCGGCCTGAAAAATCCTATGGATATACATCTGGATATTTCAATGAAGGAATTTGAATATGTATACCCTGCTGCAGGCTCTACAAATTCAGCTGTAAAAATCACACCTGACAGATTGCAGGAAGTAACCGGAGGTATATGGGTGGATGTCTGCAAATAAATCGGAAGCAATTAGTACAGTATATTCTTCATTTGTAATTTATTTCCTCCAATAAGCAGATAAATTTTCATAAATATGCTTCAGTGTACTGTAATCTCTCATATATATAATTCTGAACAGCAAAATTTCAGGAGCATATCGCATACCAATTTCTTTTCACGAGGAGGATTACTATGTATTGCTGCCCTTTCATGAGGAGTCCTGAGTATTATCGAGCAACCTACAGTATAACGGTAAATTTAAAGGAACGCAGACTTCATCTTATAAAAAACGGAAAGTGGTTCAAGTCATACCCCATTGCAGTCGGCAAAATCCTGACTAAAACCCCAGAAGGCACTTATAAGATAATTAACAAACAGGTAAACCCGGGCGGTCCCTTTGGCGCAAGGTGGATGGGACTTAACAGGAAGGGCTATGGCATACACGGCACAAACGATCCTTCATCCATTGGAAAGGCAGTTTCCCATGGATGTATTCGGATGTACAACAAGGATGTTATTGAATTGTTTAATTTGGTTGGTGTGGGTACGACAGTTAAAATTGTATAATCCTGCAGTTTACATTTATATTTGCAACTGTCTAAGTATTCTACAGGCTGATATTACAAAAGCCTATCGCCTTTGTCATAAAAGAGATAGGCTTTTTATTTTGTTTTATCAGATTAACTCCTTTGTAATATTATCTGATGTCTCCAGCAGCATTCTTATATATTCATCTCTTTTATGCTGTTCCATCCTTAC
Source organism: uncultured Clostridiaceae bacterium (assembly GCA_964619815.1). Classification (GTDB taxonomy): domain Bacteria; phylum Bacillota; class Clostridia; order Lutisporales; family Lutisporaceae; genus BRH-c25. The sequence goes on from CAZUGK010000123.1 coordinate 11,588, forward strand.
AGCAGGTATTGCTATGCTGATAGCCGCTATAACATCGCCGTTCTTCTTCTTTACAGGAGCCGCTATGCATATGAGTCCTTTGATATATTCCTCATTATCTATAGCATAGCCCTGTTCCCTTATTAACTTAAGCTCCTCTTCTAATTTTTCAGCACTGTCAAAAGTATTTTCGGAGTATTTCCTGAAAGTAATATCGTTCAAACTAATATTCTTTTCGTGAGCAAGAAGTACCTTGCCCATACCGGTGCAAAATGCCGGTACTTTTCTGCCGACATCAAGCACTATTCTCAAAGGCTCCCTGGTCATAATCTTATCCAAAAACACTACGTCCAAATTGTCAAGCACAGACATGTTAACGGTTTCATTGCATTTTTCATAAAGCTTCTCCAAGTTTTTTCGAACAATACTTTTGAATGGTATCCTATCTCCAACCTGGTTGCCAAGCTCATAGATTTTTATTGAAGCATAGTATCTGCCGTCTTTGACATCCTGTTTTATATAGCCCATTTGCTTAAAAGTGCCAAGTATTCTATGGATACCACTCTTGCCAATGCCCGTTAGCTTACTTAATTCACCTATACTCAATTCACCATACTCGATCAGCTTTTCTAATATCTCCATGGATTTTATCAACGATTTTATATTGTAGTTATTTGAATCCTGACCATTTTCCAGATTAAATCACTCCAAACTGCATATGTTAGAAAATATTATACCATAATTATACTATTTTGCACAGGCAGATATCGTATCTACATCCAGAACAAACATTTTAGGCAAGAGTTAGTGAAAAAAACAATGCGATCCTTTTCTGACATACTGCATTTTCTTATGACAGCCCTATGATTTCTCCATCTTCTGTTATATCCATGCCGTTTGCAGCAGGAACCTTAG
>CAZUGK010000124.1:0-12416 GCA_964619815.1 uncultured Clostridiaceae bacterium
ATAAGTGCCGGCTTTTTTTCTCAGATAAAACTCCCCGGCCTCTCCCCCAACAAGCTCTGCCGTACTTAGGTCAATAGTGACAGTTCTCTTGCTGTGGCTATCTTTTACGCTGGTTATTGTTTTTACTATCCCATCTAATTGACTGTCTTCCCTGTTTTTTACATATACTTTTACTTCATCTCCAAGATTAATATACTCACATTGCTCTACTGCCAAATCTGCTTTAAATTCAAAGCCGTCACCAATATTATCCAATATATATACAGGCATTGCATCATTAAGCATCATGCCTTTTTTAAAGTTGATTTCCTTGATAATACCGTCAAAAGGTGCAGTAAGTACACAATTATCCAACTTTTTCTCAATTTCACGGAGTTCCAGTTCCTTTATTTGGATACCGACCAATTGAGCCTCAATCTCTTTTTTATTCTTTTGTGCTTCTACCGACAACTCCTTTTCAGTACTTTCATATTTTGCCTTTGCAGCTCCATATTCCATTCTTTTTTCCTCTAAGCTGCTTTTAGATTCTGCACCTTTTTCATACAGCAGCTTATAATCTGAATAAACCTTCTCCTTATGTGCAAAATCCGTTTTTAGCTCATGAAGCCTCTGCTCACGGGTATTTGCCTCTTCCGCCCTGTATATCTGATCATATTGGAGCTTTAACTCAACAAGCTCAAGCTTTTTCCTCTCTAGCTCCCCATTCAAGCTATCCTTCTCCAGAATAAAAAGCTCGTCACCCTGTTTTACCTCATCCCCGGTAGAGACCATAACCTCCTTAACCGCCACTTTTATGTCGGTATAATATTCGACCCGCTCTTTTGCTTCTACTGTGCCCTCTCCCGTTATCTCTGCAGTCAAGCTTCCTGCGCTGGCAGCTTCGTACTTTACCTTTGGCAGCGTCCAGCTGTAAATTGTACTTGAAAAGAAGGTAAGCAAAAGCATAACTGCCAGGAAAACCTTCACTATATCCAGTATTTTCTTTTTCCTAGCCTTCAGGTGCTTTTCAATGTCGTAATCAGACATATTCTCCCCTCCTTACCGTTTGATAGCAGAGTGTGAAATCCCTTCCACCAGGTAATTTTCACCATATAAAAACATAAAAAGCATTGGCAGCATATAAATGATACCTGCTGCGAAAGCTATCCCAAGTTCACCTTCGTTAACTCTTGAAAGGTAAATGGACAATGGATATTTGTTGACATCCTTCAGGAAAATAAGGGGCTGCTCCACCATATTCCAGTTATCAATAAAAGATAAAATGGCAAGAGAAGCTATTCCTCCCTTGGACAGCGGCATAATGATCCTGAAAAAAATATGTACCAGCGAACAGCCATCTACCTTTGCCGCTTCAATATATTCATTTGGTATAAAAATCATGAATTGCCTCAGCAGGAATACTCCAAAGGCGCTAAAAACCCCAGGGAAAACCAGGGACAGGTAGCTGTCGATAAGTCCAAGGCGGTCCAGGGTAAGGTAATTGGGAACCAGTGTCACCTGAAAAGGCATCAGCATAATGACAATATACAGAAAAAACAAAGTATCCCGGCCTTTAAACCTGAGCTTTGCAAATGCAAAGGCCGCCATAGCGGATATGATGACCTGCCCTGCGACTATTGGCAGCACAATGAATACCGAATTCCAGAACATCCTTAAAAACTTATTCTTGGCAATCAATACTTCATAATATTGCTTCAGTGTTACAGAGTCCGGTATCAGCTTCATGGAATTGAAGCCTTCCTTTATCGCTTCTGTTTGTTGTTCTACATCACGGGTGCCATAGCTTGCCTTTAGCTCCGCATCACCCATAAATGAGTTGGTTACAGACATTAAAAGCGGCAATATCATAAAAAAGGCAAGCACAATAAGAAACGCACTTGTCAGTGTCCCTTTTGCTCTGCTCACATTTAGGCCCCCTACTCCCCAATCGCATTATTAATACGCTTCTGGATTCTGAAAAGAACAAATATCATAATATAAGTAAAAGCAGCCATCAGTATTGCGGCTGTCACCAGCTTGTGATAATCCAGCCTCCTGAACATATTATTCATATAGTGCTGGAGCATGTAAATTCCCTGGTAAGGGTAATCTCCGGCCAGGAGATATACTTCCCTGAATACCTTGAAGGAATTGATTATGGAAATGATGATGGTAAAAAAAGTTGTAGGCATCAGGTATATCAGGGTTATATTCATAAACATCGTAAGCTTTCCTGCTCCATCAAGGCTTGCCGCCTCATAATACTCCTTTGGTATACCCTGGAGTCCTGCAAGGAACAGAATTATATTGTAGCCTATATTCTTCCATATATATATTATAATGACCACTGCCATTGCCCAGGAGGAATTCATCCAATCCACGGGTGCAATACCGGCAAGAGACAGTATACCGTTTACAATCCCCCTGGTATCAAATAAAAGCTCAAAAAAAAGAATAACTGATGCAACAGGAACTACCAGGGGTACAATGAAGGAGGTCCGCAGCTCCTGCCTGAAACGTATCCTTTCATTGAGCAGCAGTGACAGAAAAAGCGAAAGCACGATAATCAACGGCACACTTATACCGGTAAAGGTAATGGTGTTAACCACTGCCTGCCTGTATGCACCGCTGTTTATAAGATCGATATAGTTGCCCAACCCGGCAAATTTACCGTTAATGGGACTGTCAAAAAAAGAGTAGAATAACATCCACACGAAGGGAACAATATAGAAGATCAAAAGCCCTAAAGCGCTTGGGCCTAAGAACAGCAATACCGCAGTCATTTCTCTCCTTTTTTTCTCACCTGTCATAACATTTCTTCCTTTTTGTTACCATTTCATTTTCTATATAAGACACCATATATCATAAATATTCCCATAAGTACATTATACCGTAAATAATTCCATTTACAAGATATAGATGCAATATGCCGTTATCAGTTTACTCCTGCAGATACAGCTCCACCTTATTCTGAAGTGCCTTGGCAGTTTCCTCAACACTTTTCTCATTTTTCATAAAGGGCTCAAGTTCCTGCCATATGATTCTGTATAGCTCTCCAGATACCCTGTTGTTATTAAGAGTTTCTGTTATTATATGCTTGACCTGTGCGATATCAGCTTCTGATATTTTATGGTCCTCCTTTCTGATATTCTTAGCCTGGTACTCAAAGATCTCCTTTATCTTTTTATCCTCGGCCTTATTATGCAAAATAAACTCTCCTTGAACACTTAACCGACCCTGGACCTCTTCCGACAGAAGATATTTTACAAATTCCCATGCTTCCTTTTTATACTTTGAATTGTTGTTGATAAATATGTTTTTACCGGTAAAATATCTTACATTGGTATGCATACCTTTTGGCATTGGCAGTATCCTGAAGCTATCATTGAAGCATTTTCCGTATAAGCTGATCTGATAATAAGAATCTAAAGTAATCGGAATAAACAATATGTTTTCCGCATTAATTGTGCCTCGGGAATTAACAATAGTAGAGTCATCTGTTTCCGGATGCATCATACCCTCTTTTTGCAGCGCCTGGTACAGCTTCAATGTATCCATGAATTCAGTAGTATCAAACCTTGCGGTCTTGTTCTCCTGATCCACATAATAGTCTATATCCTCAAACACCATGAAATCTAACAGCGTCCATGCATAAATCATTTTTGGTAATGCATAGCTTCCTGATTTGCTGCCTTGCATCTTTTTAGCAATATCATAAAAGTCCTTCCAGGTCCAATTGTCATCCACAGCAATACCTTTCTCCTTCAGCAGCTTGTCATTCACAAGGAAACAATCGAAGATATATGTGAGTGGGATGGTATAAAGGCCGCCCTTATACCTTGATCCATTCAGAATGGAAACATTGTAAGCTTTTATATCAAACTCTTTATCTTCCTTGATTAGTGCATCAAAATCAACCAGAAGCCCCTTATCAATATAATCACTTACCGTCCCTGAATAACCGCAGTATATATCAGCGCCTTTGCCGGTAAGGAGTTCCGTAATCATTTTATTTTTGTATTCATCAAAAGGGAAATCCCTTGTATCCACCACTTTTATCCTCAGATCCGGGTGCTTCCTTTCAAATTCCCTTGCAGCATTAGAAACAACATTATTCACATCCGCTCGTATTTCGAAAACCAGTTCCTTTGTGGCTTCTTTATTACCCGAAGCTTTTTTATCCGACTTGACGTACTTTATCAACATAGGTGCTTCCTGGTTAATTGCCACAAGGTATATTTCCTCTTTATCATCCACAACAAAGCCTTCGGCTTGCTCTACAACAGATATGCCGCTGTAGTCCAAAATCAGCTCATTCTTTTCTCCGGCCTTGCCATAGCAAAACACGCTTTTTTCATTCAATCCGTATAGTTTTCCGGCAGCCTTGTTATAATAAAGTTGACTGGACCCTTCCAGCCTGGCATAATCCTTTTTCCAAACGGTTTTTGCATTTTTCCAGTCCAATGCCTCAATAGTACTCTCGCTCCCCTGAGGCCAATAACTGACTATCAGATTATCATTTTCTCCAAGAGCCATATCCCTGTATCGGTTTTTGTTCAGTGTATTGATACTATCCAGCTTTTTGTCAAATACTTCAATGGAACTATCCAGTTTGAGAGCAAAAATATTCCCTTTATCATCCACCAATAATTTTCTTATAGCTTCATCATTAATACCTGCATTTCCTTTACTGATATCTTTTGTAACATCTTCACCCTCAAGCCTTTTCCCCTGACTGTCATAAAGTACCAGTTTTCTCTTGATTGCAATTATTTCATTACCGGCATCCCTTGTAAGTTCCTGAAACAAGACATGAATATTGCCTTTACTGTCAACATCGAAACATGCCCGGCCTTCCTCATCTGTTTTGAATTCTCTATTTATATTTCCATTTTCATCCATAATTACAAACTTCTTCTGGGTTTCTGAGTAAGCAACTATCTCCTTCTGATTGTTCATATCCACCGAGACAATATCCTTCATTCCAAGCTTATCGCTTAAAAGCACTTCTTCGTATGGATCCCCACTTTTCTCGATTTCTACAGTATTCCCCGATGTACTACTTACCTCATTACCGGATAGTTTACACCCCGTAGTCAAAATCGCAACCATACACAAGCAGACAATTAGTTTTTGTCCTACTACTTTATACTTTTTCATACAATCCTTCTCCCTAATTTTTTCATAGCTTCAAGCACTCTATCCATAGCCATTTATAATCCAAGTATTCCTTTAAATATATATCTATATTTGCAGCTAAACAGTTCGCGCCCTATAAATCATTCTTCGCATTCTTACATCTTAGAAACCGGTATATTTGTTCATATGCAACTGAGCAGTGCGAGTATTTTTTTATACAAAGTTCTTAGGGCGTTTCTTAATAAAGTATTATCAGATGCGTTATTTATATTAATAATGTAATCTGGCATAACAAAAACTTTTTCGACAAATTGGTATAAATACAGTTCATCTGAGGTATCTGATTCCGGGATAACTACAACTATATCAGTATGCACTTGAGCTACCAGCTCAGTTACATCACTTATTTCCTTACAGCAGTTCATTCCTACTATTCCTATATCACCGTTATAAAAATTGACTGTATCATTTATCCTCTGGTAGCAATTCTTTATATCCTTATGTTTATTCATTTGTTCTAGTCGAAAGTAGTTATGCTCACAATAGAGCCCATATACATTAGTTGTAAATGTAATAGGGATATAGCCGTCCGCGCAGAAGAACTCACGCAATACAGATAAAACATCAACTATACTTACATAAGAATAGTTCAATACCGTGAGAACGGGAGTCTCTTCACTGTTTTCTTTGTTTAGTATAGATAATTTAGGAAAGGAATTATAAATAACTGCAGGGCTGTAATCCCTCAGTATTTTTTTATAATGCTTATTCTCAAAGTTATAATGCATAAGTATTATATTCTTTTTATAGATACTCAGATATTTTAAGGTTTTTTCCAGAGCACCCATAGTATAATCCAAGGAATCATCTTGAGTATCAATTATAATAGTGTCTATATTATCCACAATTGAGTTATCATGTTCCAGGTATGCTTCTATACCGGCTAGTGCAGAAGCGATACTCTCATGTCTAATATTAACGGTTTTCTCTATTTTAAATACTGGATACATAGGAAAACTGCACAAGGGGTTCAATCTAAATATTAATGCTTTATCTATACACTCCATATTGCTGTACGCTTCATAAAATTTTCGTTCATCATCATAGTTTACAGCTTGCTTCCAGAGCTTCTCTCTGATCTCGTGGATTACTGCATTGGGAAATTCATTTATGATATTTGCTATCATAGCCGATACCTGAGGTGCTGAATAACTGTTCCAATTATCTGTCATTACTGCATTCCCACAGTAATCCACAAGCAAGTGCTTGCCGCAAGCTGTAACTTCTATACCATCGGGTGGTTCAAAATCATAGACAATACATCCTTCATCCAGATTATCAGATCTATCACATTTTACCCCTATGACTTTAGGAAAAGAAGCAGGATATGTAATGAAACCATCATTATTGTTAGCCGCAACAATAACAATTCCAATTTTACATGCCTTATCAACTATAGTTTTTAACTCAGCCCTATCCCAATAACTAACAGTACCTGCACTTAGATTAATTATTTTAATTTCATTTTCAATACACCATTCCATTGCCTTAACTAATTGCTTTATACCACCATGGTATTTATCGTTCAATATTCTGATACTGCTTATCTCAATGCCTTTACAGTACTTTTCAATTATGGCAGTACATACAGTACCATGACTTTTTATATAAGGATTATAATTTGTCCTTTCCTCAATAGCAAGCTCATTGGTAATGACAATATCATGCTTTAAAGCTATACCGCCATAGAGTGCTTTATTGATTCCATCATCAATTACTGCCACATGGACTCCTGCCATTTATACCGCCCTTTCCTCCGTTTGTGCGCTTATCATTTTGCCAATACTACTACCAATTCCATTATATCGTGTATTAAAGCAACACGAAGAAATAAGAACACAAAGTCTGCATTTCCCACCCTCATCCCCTGATATACCTGTTTCAAAATATGTTAATACCGGTTTTACTCTTCCAAGTAAAGCTGTATCTTGTTTTGTATAGTTTTAGCAGTTTCCTCGGCACTTTTTTCATCTTTCATAAAAAGTTCAACTTCATTCCAGATGATCTCATTCAATTTAAAATCATATGACTCAATTTTATTTGCTCCTGCCATAATATTTTTTAAATTATCCATTTCCTTATCAGTAGGCCGGTAGTATTTTGGTAAAGGGTATTTGTCCAGATACATAAACATATCTGTTTTGCTTCTTTCGTTTGCTTTTACGTTTACTGCAAAATTATTATCTTCACTCACCTTAAACTGTACTTCTTCAGACAAAAGCAGCTTCACAAATTCCCATGCCTCCTCCTTATATTTCGAATTGCTGCTGATGACTATACTGTCGGCAGATACTGCTCTAGCATCAGTATGCAATCCTTTAGGAGTAGGTATAATGTTAAAGCTATTATAATACTTGCCGTATCCGCTATATATCTGTCCATACGAATCCATCTGAATCGGGATAAGCAATATATCTTCCGGGGCAATTTCCCCGTCTGAGTGTATAATTGTCTTAAAATCCATATCGGGATGCAGTAATTGTTCTTTATCCATACGCTTCAACAGCTCCAGTGCATGGGTGAATTCACCGGTATTAAACTTTGATATTTTATTTTTCCTGTCAATGTAATGGTCAATATCCTTGTATACTATTTCCTCAAACAAATAGCGGTGTCCCATTTTGGGAAGCATATAAAACTTCTTACCAGGCTTGCTGTTAGCCTCTTTTACCATAGTGTACAGCTGTTCCCAAGTAATATCTTCCTTTAAAACAATCCCCTTTTGCTCCAGCAGTTTGCTGTTAATCAAAAAACACTCCATATCGTAATCAAACGGTATACTATAAAGTTCATTTCCTACTTTTGATGCATCTATTAAATTTTCAGCATAGTCTTTGATATTAAAGCTTTTATCCTTATTAATAAATTCTTCAAGATTTACAAGCAGCCCTTTATCTTTATAATCATTTGTAAGAAAACGACCCAATATAACATCTGGCCCTTTTTTTGCCAGCAGCTCTGTATTCAACTTTTGCATACATTCCTCCATTGTCAGCTCACTGATGTCATTGATCTCGATATCCACACCGGGATGCTTGTTCTCATACTCATGCGCTGCATTTGAAACAATATCGTCTGAAATAACATATCTTAAATACACAACCAGCTTCTTTTTATTTCCCTCTGTAGCCCTCTGCTTACTTTCATCCTGTTTTGTAAAATAGATAATATTTGATTTTCCATTATCCCCACTTTGAACATATACTTCCTCGTTATCGTCCACCGCAAAGCTATATATATCGTTCAAAACCGACAGCTCTTTGCAGTCCAACAGCCTGGAGCTTATGTCCCCCTCCGAACTGTAGCTGTAAACAACTCCGTTCTCCATGCCGTATAGTTTGCCCGAGCTCCTGCTGCAGTATATTAGCTGCGGTACACCAAGCCCCTTTAGCTCTTTTTCCCAGATGATTTTGCCGATTTTATTGTCAAGCTTCTGTATAAGCCTCTTCCCTCCTGTACTTTTATGCAGCATTAGCAGATTGTCTTTTTCATCAAGACTTATATCTGAATATTCATTCCTGTCCCAGGCTTTTATACTATCCAGGCTTTTATTTAACACTTCAACCGTTCCGTCACTTTTACGCACATAAAGGTTTCCTTGTCTATCCGGTATCATCTTCGTTATAAGCTTTCCGCTAAATGACTCTCTGCTGCCGTTAATTTCTTTTACAACCTTATCACCGGATTTCTGTCCCTGTCCATTGTAGATTACCAGCTCCGTCATCATTCCGGTTACTTCACTGCCGTTCTTTTTATAGTATTGCAGCAAGGCATATAGCTTATCCCCGGTGTCATATGCAAGACATGTGCTTCCATTGAAGGTATCAGGTATTTCTCTTACTAAGTCTCCTTTTTTATCAATGATAAGGATTTTCTCTTTTTCCTCGTCAAATAATGCAATTTCTCCTTTGCTGTTGACACTCATGATAGAAACGCTTTGCAGCCCCATAGCACCGCTTAATTCCACAGCCTCATAGATATATGCATTTTTCTTCAGGACTTCCTTAGTGTTCGCTGAGCCAGCAGGCTTGCAGCCTGACATAGAAAGCAATATCGCAACCAAGTATGCAATACTAACGAAACCGGCCAGTTTTCTGCATTTCATACACATCACTCCTATATCGCTCTTATATTAGCAGTTCTTTATGAATTAGAATAGTAAGATTTTTGTTCATTCTTTCCATATTTTTAATTCAATTGATTCCGTATCAGGGCGCAAATACTGTTGAAGCTGGAAAACCGCCCTTCAGCTATATCATCTTGAGGTATTGCAATATTAAATCCTTCTTCAATATCCCTGAGAAGATATACCAAATCTCTAGGTTTTAATCTAAATTTGTTGTTTAGCGGATGCTCATCCAAAGAAACCACGTATATATTCCTATTTGCATGATTGATTTATTCCTGCAGATACAGTTCCACCTTGTTCTGGAGTACCTTGGCTGTCTCTTCAGCACTTTTTTCATTTTTCATAAAAGGTTCAAGCTCCTGCCATATGATGCTGCGCAACTCTCCAGACGTCCTGTTGTAGTTAAGAATATCTGTTGTCATATGCTTGATCTGTGCGACATCAGCTTCGGATATTTTATAATCCCCTATTTTAATATTCTTGGATTGGTATCCAAAAATTTCCTTGAACATTTTATCCTCGACCTTATTATGCAAAATATACCCTCCAAGTGTACACAACCGGCTCTGGACCTCTTCCGACAGAAGATATTTTATGAATTCCCACGCTTCCCTTTTGTACTTAGAATTATTATTGATAAATATGTTTTTGCCAACAAAGTATCTTATATTGGAATGCTCCCCTTTTGGCATCGGCAGTATCCTGAAGCTATCATTGAAGCACTTGCCAAAATAGCTGATCTGATCATAATACTCAAAAGTAATCGGAATAAACATTATACTTTCCGCATTAATTGTGCCTCGGGAATCAATAATGGTCCAACCCTCTATTTCAGGATTTATCATACCTTCTTTCTGCAGTGCCTGATACAGCTTCAATGTATCTATGAACTCAGTAGTATCAAACCTTGCTTTCTTGTTCTCCCGGTCCACATAATAGTCTATATCTCCAAACACCATGGAGTCCAATGGTATCTGCGGGTTACGCATTTTAGGCATGGCATAGTATTTCTCTTCCGGTTTGCTGTTTTGTATCTTTTTTGCAATATCATAAAAGTCCTTCCAGGTCCAATTATCATCCACAGCAACGCCATTCTCCTTCAGCAGCTCGTCATTCACAAGGAAGCAATCGAAGGCATATGTAAGCGGGATGATATAAAGGCCGCCCTTATACCTTGATCCGTTTATAATAGAAGCATTATAATCGTTTATATTAAACTCTTTATCCTCCCTGATCAATGCATCAAAATCAACCAGAAGCCCCTTATCAATATAATCATATACATCTCCTAAAAAGAGGCAGCATATATCAGGGCCTTTACCGGTCAGGAGCTCCGTGCTTATTTTCTTTTTGTATTCGTCGTAAGGAATATCTCTTGTATCTACCACCTTGATCTTCACATCCGGATGCTCTTTTTCAAATTCTCTTGCAGCATTAGAAACAATATTACTCGTATCTCCTCGTATTTCGAAAACCAGTTCCTTTGTGACTTCTTCATTACTCGAAGCTTTTTTATCCGATTTGATGTATTTTATCAGCTTAAGCGCTTCCTGGTTAACTGCCATAAGGCATATTTCCTCTTTATCATCCACAAGAAAGCCTTCAACTTGCTCAACAATAGATATGCTGCTGTAGTCCAAAAGCAGCTCCTTCTTTTCCCCGGCCTTGCCATAGCAAAACACACTTTTTTCATTCAATCCGTATAGCTTTCCGGCAGTCCTGTTGTAATAAAGCTGTCTGGGTGCATCCAGCCTGGCATACTCTTTTTCCCAGATGGTTTTTGCACTTTTCCAGTCCAATGCCTCAATAGTATTCTTTCTCTCCTGAGGCCAATAGCTGACTATCAAATTATCATTTTCACCAAGAGCCATATCTCTGTATCTGTTTTTATTCAGTGTATTGATACTATCCAGTTTTTTGTCAAATATCTCAATAGAGCTATCCAGTTTGAGAGCAAAAATATTCCCTTTATCATCCACCAGTAATTTTCTTATGATTTCATCATTAATACCTGCATTCCCTTTATTTACATCTTTTACGACAGCTTCTCCTCCGAGCTTTTTCCCTTGGCTGTCATAGAGCACTAGCTTTCTCTTGATTGCAGCTATTTCGTTGCTGGCATCCCTTGTAAGTTCCTGAAACAAGACATGGATATTACCGCTGCTGTCAACATCGAAGCATACCCGACCTTCCTCGTCTGTTTTGAATTCTCTATTTATACTGCCGCTTTCATCCAGAAAAACAAATTTCTTCTCATCTTCGCGGTAAGCAACTATTTCCTTCTGATTATTCATATCCAGTGAGACAATATCCTTCATTCCAAGCTTATCGCTTAAAGGCACTTCTTCGTATGTGTCCCCTCTTTTCTCAGTTTCTGCAGCATTCCCCGATGTACTGCTTACCCCATTGCCGGATGTTTTACACCCCGCAGCCAGAATCACAACCATAAGCAAGCAGGCAATTAATTTACATCTTATTACTTTGTGTTTCTTCATACAAGTCCTCCCCCAATTTTCTCATATCTTCAAATGTTCTTGTCACAGGATTGATGAAGGCTGAAGGAATGAATAAACTTCATAATCCCAGCCTTCTAATCATAACCTATTTTATTATATATACAAGCTTACTCCTGCAGATACAGCTCTACCTTGTTCTGGATTGTCTTGGCTGTCTCCTCAGCACTTCTTTCATTTTTCATAAATGCTTGAAGCTCCTGCCATATGATGCTGTATAGCTCCCCAAATGCCCTGTTGCAGTTAAGAACATCTGTTACCATATGCTTAACCTGTGCGGTATCAGCTTCGGATATTTTGTAATCTTCCTTAGTAATATGCTTAGCCTGGTACTCAAAGATTTCCTTGATCTTTTTACCCTCGACTTTATTATGCAAAACAAGCTCTCCCTGCGTACTCAACCGGCTCTGAACCTCTTCCGACAGAAGATATTTAATAAATTCCCATGCTTCCTTTTTGTACTTTGAATTGTTGTTGACAAACATGTTTTTGCCAACAAAGTATCTTGTATTGGCATGCATGCCTTTTGGCATCGGTAGTATCCTGAAGCTGTCATTGAAGCACTTTCCGTATAAGCTGATCTGATAATAAGCATC
>CAZUGK010000125.1:0-12393 GCA_964619815.1 uncultured Clostridiaceae bacterium
TATCAAGAAATTAACTATGCTCAGGCATTTAAGCTACCGCGTATGCGGTTTAGTTCAACTACTGCATCTACGACACATGTCGTGAATGATGCTAATATGGTGTCATAGGCGACGTATGTCGTGAATGACACCATATGTCGGTATCTAATTCTCTGCCCTTTTTCCCATAATCCTGTCCAACGGACTTGCAATGTTCTTTATACTCTTTTCAGTAACATGGGTATATATCTCTGTTGTCTTACCGCTTTGGTGCCCCAGAAGCTCCTGGATATATCTCAAGTCTATGCCTCCCTCCAAAAGATGGGTTGCAAAAGAATGTCTCAAACTGTGTACTGATACTTTCTTTTGTATTCCTGATTTTTCTTTCGCGTTTTCAAATATTCGCTGAACAGTTCTTTCAGTAATATGCCTGCCTGACTCTTCGCCCTGAAACAGCCATTCTACAGGTTTGGACTCCCGTACATATTCGCGCAAAACCTTGAGAGCAACTTCGGAGAGTACAGTATATCTGTCTTTCCTCCCCTTACCCTGAACTACATGTATAAGCATTCTATCACTGTCAATATCTTTTACTTTAAGTCGTACAACCTCACCTACCCGCAATCCGGATGAATATGTCAGGAATAATATTGCTTTATGCTTACGGTTAGTTACATTATCCAATATGTTCAGCACTTCTTTCTGACTCAATACTTCCGGCAGCTTCTTTTCTTTCTTTGGTCTCACAAAGTTTAGCACTAGATCTTCTTTCATTAGTACATGTCCATATAGAAACTTAATAGAACTTATAGCTTGGCTTACAAAGGAATGCGCATTGCCCCTTTCGTCCAGTAAATATAAAAGATAAGAATTTATATCTTCCTTTACCAAATTGACAAATGTATCCCTTCTTTTGTATCAGAATAAATGCCAACATTTACCTATTATCTATTCCATTATACGACATGTGCGCCTCTGTTTAAATATTCCGATGTATAAAATTTCCTACCATTTATATGACAATTTTCGATACTCCTTTTCAGAAAAAAAGCCGGGATCATTCAATAATCCCGACCGCAGCTATTTTCTCTAGACTTCATCTATCTTGGTAAATCTGAAATTCACAACATCAAAAAGTCCAAGGTCTGTGACCTTTAGCTCGGGTATAACAGGGAGTGCCAGAAATGCCAGTGTCATAAATGGGTCGTAGTTTCTTGAGACCCCCATTTTATAGGCCACATCCAACATATCCTCCAGCCGCTCCTGCAGCTGTTCCAGAGGTGTATCACTCATCAATCCACCTATGGGCAGAGGGAGTGAGCATATTATATTGCCTTTGGAGGCTATTGCTATACCGCCCCCGATTTCCTGCAGGTGTTCCGCCGCAGTCCGCATATCCAGGTCGCTGTCCCCAATAACTACTATGTTGTGTGAGTCGTGGGCTACTGTAGATGCTATAGCACCGTTCTTGAGCCCCAGGCCTTCCACCAGGCCTAAGCCTATATTGCCCGTGGCATTGTGCCTTTCTATAACTGCAATCTTGAGAAGTGCTTTACCCTCACTGGTAGTATGTTTGCCGTCCCTCACATTGACATTGCGCCACAAGTCCTTGGTCACCAGGGAGTGAGGCTGCAAACCTATTACCCGCAATCCCTCTTCCTCAGTTGTTATACTGAAGCAGTCTTCCGTTAACGGCTTGATATTAACAGAGTTACGCATTTTTGAATCGTTTATGCTCTTTATTTCAAATAGTGCTTTTCCTTCCTGTGCAATCAATTTGCCTTCTTTATATACCTGATATATTTCCAGATCCTCCAGGCCATTCAGCACTACCATATCCGCTTTGTAGCCGGGTGCAATAGCTCCTACCCTCTCCAGGTTGTAGCATCTTGCCACATTGAGCGTTGCCATCTGGATAGCCTTCACCGGATCAACTCCCTGGTTTATCGCCAGCCTTATGTTGTTATCAATATGCCCGTCTATAAGTATATCCTCCGGGTGCCTGTCGTCTGTACAAAACATGCTTCTGGCGATGCTGCTTTCATTCAAAGCAGGTATCAGGTCGATGACATTTCTTGCCGCCGAGCCTTCCCGGAGCATCACATGCATGCCCAGGCGCAGGCGTTCTCTCGCCTCTTCTGCACTTGTACATTCGTGTTCAGTCCTTACGCCTGCTGCTATATACGCATTCAATTCCTCTCCGGAAAGCAAAGGCCCGTGACCGTCTATGAATTTGTTGGCGTTCTTGGCAAGCACAATCTTATTCATTATGGATTTTTCGTTATGGATAACATTTGTAAAATCCATAAGCTCTCCCAGTCCCAGCACCCTCGGGTGGTTGATTATCTCCATCAGGTCCTCTGCCTTAAGCACGCTGCCGGAATTCTCGAAGGGTGTCGCAGGCACACAAGATGGGAGCATTATATAGACATCAATGGGAAGGTTCTCAGTGCCTTCCAGCATGTATTTGATTCCGGCTATGCCCTTTACATTGGCTATTTCATGGGGGTCAGCCACCATGGCTGTTGTGCCTCTTGCTGCAACAGCTCTGGCAAATTCTCCAGGAGTGACCATAGAGGACTCAATATGCACATGCCCGTCCATAAAACCCGGTGCCAGGTATTTGCCTTCCATATCAAGCTCAACGGCACCTGTGTATTTGCCTATTCCCGCGATATATCCGTCGTGGACTGCCACATCAGTCTTATATATCTCACCGGTAAAAACATTCACAAGGTTTATATTCTTGAAAACCGTCTGTGCTTTTGCCCTTCCGGCAGCTACGTCTACCAGGGCCATTATAATATCCCTCATCCAAACACCCTTTCTTATAACAAGATTTCAATGAGGGTTTTTTGCACAGTTGCAAAAAACCTACCCGAGCGTTTCAACGAAGCAGGGGATATACCCACCGCTTGTTACGTGAAGCGGAACCCGCCGCCTACACTAAAGCTTAGAGGCGGGGGACATCTCAGCGAAGTTATAATATTGAAGCCAGGAATAAGTAATCAAGCTTCAGTCCAAAGAAATGCATGGTCAACCATGAAGGTTTCATAATTATTTCTTACAATTATATCACAATTTTGAAGACTTCAACAATATTTCCTTTTCCTAGCTCGGACTTGTATATTATATTCCCTTGACCAGGAATAACATTATCATTATATATAGAAAAAATATACTCTGGAATTCACCAAAGGAGAACTTATGCATAAAAAAATCCGGTTAGCGAACTAAGCTCGCTAACCGGATTTTTAAGAGATTTTTACATGAATATGAATCTTAATATGAATAATATTGAAAGTATATACATTGTTATGGACACATCTTTTCCTTTGCCTGCAAGAAGCTTAAGAATTGTGTATGCCAGCATACCAAATACAATACCCTCTGCAATACTGTATGTGAGAGGCATCATCAATATTGCAAGGAATGCCGGTATAGCTTCTGTATAGTCTTTCAGATTTACCTTTGTAATAGGCTCCATCATGAACAGTCCAACGAGGATAAGCGCCGGTGCTGTTGCTGCACTTGGTACTATGAGGAATAAAGGCGAAAAGAACAATGCCAGAATAAAAAGTCCACCTGTTACCAGTGAAGTAAGTCCTGTTCTTCCACCTTCTGCAACACCTGAAGCACTTTCAACATACGTTGTTACAGTACTTGTACCCAGAAGTGAACCAAAGGTAGTGCCTATAGCATCTGTCAACAGCACCTGGCTTGCTCTGGGCAGCTTACCTTCCTTGTCAAGCAGGTTAGCCTTTGACGCTACTCCTACTACTGTTCCGACAGTATCAAATACATCAACAAATAGGAATGTTAATATTACAACCAGGAATTTTGGGCTGAATACATCAGACCAAGATACACTTAAAGGTGCCAAAGCTATAGGAGCAATTGATGGAGGGGTCTGCACTATGCTTGTAGGAAGCTTTGCAACTCCAATAAACATGCCAATTATTGTTGTTGCTATTATACCGATAAAAAGTGCTCCCTTAACATTCTTATAAAGCAGTACACCTGTAATTACAAGACCTATAAGAGCCAGTATTACCGGTGCGCTCTTGATATCGCCAAGCATAAGTGGTGTTCCCTCACCGGCTTTTACTATTCCCGCATTTACTAAGCCTATGAAGGCTATAAACAAACCAATTCCAACACTTACTGCATATTTAAGGTTCATAGGGATTGAATCAATTATTGCTTCCCTTACCTTAAAGAAGGACATTATGATGAATATGATACCTTCTACAAATACTGCAGTAAGTGCCAACTGCCAACTGTAACCCATTGCTGACACTACTGTGAATGCAAAGAATGCGTTAAGTCCCATTCCCGGAGCAAGGGCAAAGGGGTAGTTCGCGAGAAATGCCATTAGAATTGTAGTCAATCCGGATGCCACACAAGTTGCTGTAATCAATGCCGGCATATCCATTCCTGCTGCACTCAAAATAGATGGGTTGACTATAATTATGTATGCCATAGTCATAAATGTTGTAAAACCTGCAATTACTTCGGTCTTCACGTTAGTATTGTGTTCTCTCAGCTTGAACATCCTTTCCAACATACCGGAATCTTGTAGAGTTGATTTTGTTGTCACGTAGTTCCCTCCTCAATGTTTTGTAGGTTAAATTATTGTGTTGTATAATGTTATAAACACTGAATATATTACATTAATATTATAAATAAAAAATATGCCTTGCCACAACTGCTTTAGGCGGTATTTACTGATTATAAATATTAATAAACTAATTACTTGCATTAATAAGTGATTTTCACATACCCCCTTAAAACCCTTAAAATGCAAGCCTACCAAGCCTAAAGCTTTAATGCTTCTGTTCGTCCAAATTAAATGCAGGGGGACAAGCTGTTTATGAGAAGCAGAGCCTATGCTCTCGTTCAAGACCCTTAGCGTACAAACACCTCCATTCATGTTTCTCATTTCCCCTGACTGAAATTTGGAGCTGTCTAAGAACAAATATGTTCATTTCGCAAAGTGTATTTACATATTTTGTATAGAAATTAATATAATTATAACAAATATTTTCCTGTTTTTGTATAAAAATTATTATATCTTGGGCACAGTTTGCCTGAATGAGCAAAATACAGCTATCGTGCCACTGATAAAAGCATTAACGATAAAAGCCTATGGGATACCCCACAGGCTTTTTGAATCATTCTTTTTATTATTTTTCAATTGGCTTCATTGTCGGGAACAGTATTACGTCCCTTATAGAATAGGAATTTGTAAGGAACATTATTATCCTGTCTATTCCTATTCCCAGTCCACCTGTAGGAGGCATTCCTACTTCAAGTGAATTTACGAAGTCATCATCTGTCGCATATGCTTCATCATCGCCAAGCTCCCTGTCGTTTGCCTGCTGCTCAAATCTTTCCTTCTGGTCGATAGGGTCATTAAGTTCAGTATAAGCATTCCCTACCTCTCTCGCATATATGAAGGCTTCGAACCTCTCTGTCATTGTCGGATCATCATTCTTTTTCTTGGTAAGCGGCGATATTTCCACCGGGTAGTCCATTATGAAGGTAGGCTGTATAAGATGCTCTTCAGCATAAGCTTCAAAAGCGGCATTCAGTATATCACCCTTAGTGCAGTCCTTAAGGTCCTTCTTCAGCTCATCTTCTACCTTAAGCTTCTTCGCTACTTCCCTTGCTTCCTCATCAGACTTTATTTCATTGAAGTCAACACCGGAGTATTTCTTAACAGCTTCCATCATGGTCATTCTGTTCCACGGCGGTGTTAAATCCAGTTCTGTTCCCTGATAGTTAATCTTTGTGGTTCCGAGAACCTTTTCTGCACAATATGCCACCAGATTTTCGGTGAGCTCCATCATATCTTTGTAATCCGCATAGGCCTGGTACAGCTCAATCATTGTAAACTCAGGATTATGCCTTACGTCAATACCCTCATTTCTGAAGTCCTTGCCCATTTCATACACTCTCTCGAAGCCGCCTACTATGAGCCTCTTCAAGTAAAGCTCGGTAGCTATTCTGAGATACAAATCAATGTCCAAAGCGTTGCTGTGTGTGATAAAAGGCCTTGCTGCAGCTCCGCTTGCTATTGTTGCCAGTATTGGGGTTTCAACCTCTATGTAATCCCTTGCATCCAGGAATTCCCTTATGGCTCTTATTATCTGTGTTCTCTTATAGAAGGTATCCCTTACTTCCTCATTTACAATAAGGTCCACATATCTCTGCCTGTACCTCATTTCAGTATCTTTAAGTCCATGCCACTTTTCAGGCAGAGGCTGCAGGGATTTGCACAGCAAGGTTACCTGCTTTGCATGTACGGATATCTCGCCTCTTTTGGTCTTGAACACAAAACCCTCTATACCTACTATATCACCAATATCATAGGTCTTGAAAATCTTATATTCCTCTTCGCCTATTTCATCCTGCTTTACGTATGTCTGAATCCTTCCATATCTGTCCTGGATATCGCAAAAGGATGCTTTACCCATATCTCTGAAGGACATTATCCTTCCGGCTATTGAAACATCCTTACCTTCCAATTCCTCGAAGTTATTCTTTATATCCCTGGAGTGATGAGTCTGATCATAATTCAATATCTCAAAAGGATTGTGCCCTGCTGCTTTCAGCTGTTCAAGCTTTTCCCTTCTAATCTTCAGTACCTCACTCAGGTTCAATTCTTCATTAGCCACGTCAATTCCCCCCTACTTTTTAATGTTCAGTATTTCATATTTGATTACTCCGTCCGGTACAACAATGTCTACAATGCTGCCAACGCTTTTTCCCATCAAAGCTTTACCTACGGGAGATTCATTTGAAATCTTCATATTCATTGGGTCTGCCTCTGCAGAACCTCCGATTGTATATTCAACCTCGTCACCAAGCTCTATATCCTTTAGAGTCACTTTACAGCCTACACTTACAGTATCTGTCCGAATATCATCATCATCTACTACCTTGGCATTCTTAAGTATGTTTTCTATCTGCGCTATCCTGCCTTCTACAAATGCCTGTTCGTTCTTGGCTTCATCATATTCCGAGTTCTCAGATATGTCGCCAAAGGCCAGTGCCTGCTTTATTCTAAGTGCAACCTCGGCTCTTTTTTTACTTTTCAAGAAATCTAATTCCTCTTCAAGTTTAGCCAGACCTTCTATTGTCAGTATATTTTGTTTGTTCACAGTCTCCTGCCTCCCATTTAATAAGAATGTGAATATTGAACGCACTGAAGAAATCATTTTGGGTATTGTGCGAATTCAATAACATCAAGGAAGTGTTTTATGAAATTTTATTAGGTTTCCATGCGTTATTTCATAAAACACTTATTGAACGCACTGAAGAAATCATTTTGGGTATTGTGCGAATTCAATAACAACTAAGGAAGCGTTTTGTGAAATTTTAATCATAATTACCTATGCAATTTCACAAAACGCTTTAAACACATAAAATCTGGCTTGTGACCCAGCCAGTACAATGAAACCCTTATGTTATATGTTATTTGTAGTTATATAATATGTACCTAAAACTTTATTTTATTCTGAGTATGTATTCTTATTTATCCATTTTACTTCTTAGCACTATATTTTTTTCCACATTACATTTTAACTTATAATTCGGATTTCATAAAACATTTCTTTAATCTTATTGATTCTCATAATACCCTATATAAATGTTTTTTATGTTCAATTCAGCCTTCACAAATTCCCTTCTATTAAGCATTCTAACACTTTATTTGTTTATTATAATGTAGTAGTTTCCTTATGTCAAGTATTAGTAAAAATGCCCAAATAAAGCAAGCAGCAGCTTGCTCAACCTCCAGTATTAATTATTTCGAAACATGGATCCTAAGACATATAAATGTATGGAAATCTTCTTATAAAATCTATCGGACTTTTTTCCCTGTAAAAGTGCCTTAATACTCCAAGCATTTCATCATTAAAGCGGATAAAGGCATTTTCTTCGCTCATGCCTGCAAGACTATCATACCATAACCGTACCCGGCCGACCTTCTCAAAATTGCCTTCTTCCGGATTACACCCAATTATTATTTTCCCAGACAGGCTCATATTATACGCTGCAAGTTCAACACTGTCATCAGCCAGAATAATGTCACACTGGGAAATTGCTCTGTCCATATCCTTTATGAAAGCTGCAGATATGCCTTTCTCAGCCATAAGTCTTTCAAAAACAGCCTTCTTGTAATCATTGCTCATTTTATCATGTTCATATATGAACACTCCCGAAGCTTCCTCCGACATTGTGCTGATATACCGGTAGCTGTGGGATATCCCGAGAAAGCACATGTTCTTTTTCAGAAGATTGACGTTTTTCCCAACCGATAGCTTAATGAGTGCAGCTAAACCTTTAATTGCCGCTATTTCATCAATTGTACCCAATTCTATACTGTGCTCTATATGCTCCAGGCCGCTTCCGAAGTAATACTCCGTATTCTTACCTACAAAGAAGCTGATGTTGTTCTCCATGCACAAGTTTAAAAGAGACTTTGTTACCTTTTTGTTGTTCTCAGGTCTCTTCAGCACGGGACATTCTATTATATGCACCTTTACCTTTCTCTCAGCGCCGCCTGCTTCAATAGCTTGAACTATGCGTGGCACTGCAAAGGTTTTCAATATTTTCGGCAGAGTGCTTCTTTTAAATACTATAATTGCAGCATTATACATAGCATCCCCTCCGAGTACATTGAAATTAATGATTTATAGATAACCGCCTGACAGTTTCCATATAATAATATTAACTATCTGGCGGATATATGCTTGGTTTTATCTGACAAATGTCTCAGCCTTGCTTCTCCGTTAAAACCTGCTCATCATTATCAAAATATTCCACTCTAGGTGTGAAGTTTATCTCCTTCAGTACCTTCAAATAATCCTCAGGGGTTATTTCCTCGATACTCTTGCCTATAAGGGCTACCAGCAGCGCTTCAATAACGTTGGTGCCGAAGGAACGCCCTCCCAAGTCAGGCGTTGAGGTGACAAGGATGCGTATCCCGCACGCTTTGAGCCATTCAATATCTTCCTTTGTAACAGTATTTGTAACAACCATCTTACCCTGCATTCCACCCGGCATGTACTGCCTTATATAGTGAAAATCCCCTGCAATTATGTCGGCCTCATAAAAGAACTTATCAATTTTCCCTGCCTTGTTGCTTTCCCTGTTCTGATCCTTTCCGGTAGGATAGAGCATTTCAAAAGGCAGGCGGCATGCAACAGGGGCAATGATGCTCGCTATCCTGTCCAGCATCTTCAGGGATTTTATCGGTATGTTTATACCCAGAGAAACCATAAGATCCCCAAGTACAAGTTCACAGCCCATTTCCTGGAAGCCAAGTGCCATGCCATACCTATCAATTGCCGGAAGGATGAATGAAGTTTTTCCCTGGAGCTTTTCCACATTGTCGTTTATGAAGCTCGGTATATTCTTTTCAAGGGACACTTTAAGGCCGGAACCGTCAACCATTGGAGTTACCTTTGCAGCTTCCCTTATGGGAAGAGCATCTTTTATTTTGTAGCGGCTGTTCCCCGCATTCAAATAAACGTCAATTCCTCCCATTCCAAAGGCATCAACCTTTCCATCCAGTTCCTCAATAAGCCGGATAGCCATTTGTATGTCACCGTCAGTTCCTATCCTCTCAATTACCACTTCTTCACCGTTAATATCCATTGACACCTTGTGGTTTCTTTTGGAGGAGCCTATGCTGATGCTTACTATATGTTTCATATCACTTCTACCCTTTCAATGACTTTAATATTTCCGTCAAAATATCCATATTTACATTCACATCTTCCTTAATAGGCGATTTCCCGATATCCATTTCTATAATCCTGTTATCAAGCAGGTCTCTTGCTATCCGGATCCGGTAATCAGATGCCATGACAATAACAGTATCAAAGCTTCTGAATTTGTTGATAAGCTCCATAATCTTGTTGGAAAGCTGCATCCCGCTGCATTCATTAACAAAGGCTGTTCTTTCCTCTTCAGACATCAGTATAAAGTATTCAACCCCATAGTTTTTCAGTGTTTCTTCCACCTCAGCCTTGTTCTTTATGGGAAAACCTACTGCTGCTATGCTCTGCCCTTTCCTTATCTCCCCAATCCCCTCAAGGCGTGAAATAAATGTCCTCTCCACTCCCAGCTTTTCTGCCACCTCCTGCTGTGACAGCCCCAGCATCCGGAGCTTGAGAATCTCTTTGACCTTATTGATTATCTTTATCAGGCTTATTACCTTATCACCGATTCTTACGAAATCCATCCTTACACCTCAAATAATATTATTATTGTCTGTGCACGATATTGTATACAGTTTCATTGTAATACTTATGTTTTTTTTTCACAATATGGAAATTCGTCCGTCTCACAATAAAACTCCCGGGAAGTCTACTTTCCGGGAGTTTTATCAAATTGAATCTATATTTATGTAATCCAAGTACTCCAATAATATTTTTTTTACTCCATCACTGGTGTTTGTTTTAAATACTTCAGCCTTTACTTTCGAAGAGCCGGGCATTCCCTTGAGGTACCATGCCGCGTGCTTGCGCATCTCCTTTACCCCTATGTCCTCCCCTTTGAGCTCTGTGACCATGCTCATATGCCCGAGGATTGCCTCCACCCGCTGCTCAAAGGTAGGCTCCGGCAGCAGCTGTCCGTTCTTAAGATACTCCACCGTCCTTTTGAATATCCAAGGGTTGCCTTGTGCGCCCCTTCCTATCATAACCGCATCGCAGCCTGTTTCCTCAAGCATTCTCTTGGCATCCTCAGGCTTTACTATGTCTCCGTTTCCTATTACGGGTATGTCAACAGCCCTTTTTACCTGCTTTATTGTGCTCCAGTCAGCTGTACCGCTGTAAAACTGTTCCCTTGTCCTGCCGTGGATGGTTACTGCTGCTGCACCTGCCTCTGCTGCTATGCCGGCTATCTCTACGGCATTAACCGACTCTTCGTCCCAGCCTTTTCTGGTTTTTACTGTGACAGGAACCTTTACTGCCTTTACTGTACAGCTTACTATCTCTCTTACCAGCTCCGGCTTTTTCATGAGCGCGCTGCCATCGCCGTTCTTTACTATCTTAGGGGTAGGGCACCCCATGTTTATATCTATTATTGCCGCTCCACCGGCCTCTGCCTGCCGTGCAGCTTCAGCCACAATATCCGGATCGCTTCCAAAAACCTGTACTGCTGCCGGTCTTTCCTCCTCAGCTATCTCCAGCAGCACTGCGGTATTATCACTTTTATAATGCAGCCCCTTTGCGCTGACCATTTCTGTGTAGGTGAGGCCGCAGCCCTGCCTCTTGCATAGCACCCTGAAGGCCATGTCTGTAACTCCTGCCATGGGAGCCAGGAATATATTGTTGCTGAGCTTAACATTGCCAATCTGCATTGTTCTGTTACCTGCCTAATTGGGAACGATACAGGGCCGTTCCCTGTAATTTTTACTAGTTTTCCCTGTTTCTCTCGTATATTATTCTGAGACCTTCAAGAGTCAGCAGCCCGTTTACGGTATCAATGGTTTCGGATTCTGAGGCAATGAGCTTCGATAGGCCCCCTGTTGCTATTACCTTTGCATCCGGTTCCCCCAACTCCTTTTTCATACGCCTTACTATATAATCCACCTGCCCTACATAGCCGTAGAACACCCCTGCCTGTATACTGTTTATGGTATTCTTGCATATTACCGTGCCAGGCTTTACAAGCTCAACTCTTGGCAGTTTTGCCGTTCTTTCAAAAAGTGCATCCATGGATATCCTTACACCGGGAGATATTGCTCCTCCCAGATATTCACCGTTCCTTGACACTGCACAGTAAGTGGTTGCCGTACCAAAGTCTACGATTATGAGTGGACCGCCGTAAAGCTCGTAAGCAGCTACAGCGTTTACTATCCTGTCCGCACCTACTTCCCTTGGGTTGTCATATTTAATGTTTATCCCTGTTTTGATGCCTGGCCCCACTATAAGCGGCTCCCTATTAAAATACTTCCGTGCCATGTGTTCAAGGGTGTACATTATAGGCGGCACAACCGATGAAATCAAAACCGCGTCAATATCGGAAAACTTAAAGCCCTGAAGTTCGAAGAGCTGGCTGAATACCATACCGTACTCATCAGAAGTCTTTCCCTCATCAGTTTTTACTCTCCAAAAGTTGACAAGCTGCTTTTCCTCATAAATGCCTAAAACAATATTTGTATTTCCAACGTCTATAACAAGTATCATAATAATCCTCCCATTATACTATATTTATATCAATGGCACAAATGACCAATGGCTGCCTCTTGATTACTATCCATAATCCCGGAATACTGCACGGGCGATTCATGAATTGCCCCTACTCCCCGAAACCTCGTAACCCCGTAACCCCGTAACCCCGTAACCCCGTAACCCATTCTAACATCACTATGGTATTTTTTCAACAATATGGGTT
>CAZUGK010000126.1:0-12290 GCA_964619815.1 uncultured Clostridiaceae bacterium
AATAGTCATGAACAACTGATATTACGCCATCTTTATTCTCAATATTGTCCCCACATGTATCCAAATGATAATACTCTCCGTTAAGCCTTACCATATTCCACGTAGCTGATTCGCCAAATACGATAATGCTCTCTATATCTGCCCTGCTCAAAAGCATATGCATTGTTCTTGCATAGCCGATGCTATTGGCAGTGCCTTTAAATAATGCTCCATACGGATTATAGGATTCCACAGGATAATTACCGTTTTTTTCTCCCTGCTTGTCGAACTTCACATTCTTGGCAACATAATCATGAATCGCCAGCTCCTTATCCCGGAGGGGCATTTCTTTGTATGTGACCTTTTCCAGAATTTCATTGAGCTTTGCATCAACTTCCTTTTTGATTGCTATAAGTTTATCATTGGGATAACTGTAGGTAAACTTTGCTGTCATTATCACTGATTTACCTGTATCCTGCTTCCATGTGTAATCGATATTCTCAATATAAAACAAGTCCGGATAGCTGTTTTCCAAGGTATCTATCAGATCTGAAGTGTCGTATATACTCTTGTCAAAATTGTTGATTCTGATTTTTGCTGTTCCGCTCAACTGCACAGCTGTCTTGTTCAATACATCACAATACTCCTTGAAGTTATTTACTGTATAATCTGTTGATGCAGCTTTGTTTGGTGCACTCTTGGCTTCAGCAGCATAAAGCACTGAACCGGATGCTGTAATCTGGACAAAACACAGCATAAGGATAATAGAGATTGAGAAAAGCATTATTTTATTTACTTGTTTCATAAACACACCTCTTTCCCATGTATTCTTTAAAAAATTACCTTTTGCAGCTTTCTAATATAAAATCTCTACTTTGAATCCAACCAAAAACTGTTTGCTTTTATTCCATAATTCTGCATTACATTCAATTCTCCTGCATGATATCTGTCTATTCTTTCAATATAATACATATTCCTCCATATAATATATATAGACGATTTCCGTAGGCTACATCAGCATAAGCCTACATATGAGTATTGCGGCTACCAGTCCTGCCACATCTGCAATCAGAGCTGCCACAAGAGTATGACGTATGTTTTTTATTCCGACTGAGCCAAAGTATACAGTGATTGTATAGAAAATAGTTTCGGTACTGCTCATAATTACGCTTGCCAGTACTCCTGCAAAACTATCCGCACCGCTTCGCTTCAATATATCTGCAAGGATACCCAACGCACCGCTCCCTGACAAAGGCTTCATAATAATCAGGGGAATTACCTCCTCAGGTATTCCGGCTGCATTTGTCAAAGGCCTCAAAATATAGAGCAAAAAATCCAGTCCACCCGAACTCCGGAGCATACCCACTGCAAGAAGCATGGCTGCTATGTACGGGAGAATCTTGAAGGTGATCAAGAGGCCCTCCCTGGCCCCTTCAATGAATGCGTCATAAACCTTGACTCCTTTG
Organism: uncultured Clostridiaceae bacterium; assembly: GCA_964619815.1. Lineage (GTDB taxonomy): Bacteria > Bacillota > Clostridia > Lutisporales > Lutisporaceae > BRH-c25. The sequence continues at coordinate 1,446 of CAZUGK010000126.1, forward strand.
ATATGCCCATGTGCAAGTATAAGGAGTATGATGAGAGGAATAATAAAATTCATCTCGCACCTCCATTGGCCCTTTCAAGCAGCTTGCAGGCTATAACTCCCACAGTAACAGCGGCAAATGAGGAAATTATTGCCGGCAGTATTATTATACCCGGGTTTGCTGAAGCTACCGACGCCCTAAGGGATAATACGGTAGCAGGCAATAGCTGTATGGGTGCAGCATTTACTACCAGAAAAAGGCACATAGCATTTGTTGCGGTATCTTTTCTCGGATTCAGTGTCTGAAGCTCCTGCATGGCCTTCAAGCCCATGGGAGTAGCAGCATTACCGAGCCCCATCATATTGGAGGTTATATTCATTATCATAGCCCCCATAGCTGCACTTTTTGAAGGTATTCCCCTAAAGAGCATCCTCATGACAGGCCTTATAAAATCGGAAATATTATCTACCAGGCCTGATTTTTCAGCCACCTTCAACACGCCGCACCAAAGCATCATTCCGCCAAGCAGCCCTATACCCAAATCAACAGAGGATTTCAGGGAGGTAAATATCTCCTCCGTAAGGGTCTCAAGCCTCCCTCCCGTAGCTGCAAAAGCAACAGCTATTACTATCATATAGAACCAAAGCTTATTAATCATAAAAAAACCACCATTCATTTTATCATCAATAAAATGTATGGTGGCTGTTATGGTTTTATGTGATTAGTTTGAGCTGTATATTTCAACAAGCTTGAGTATTACTTCAACTGCCTTGTTCATGGAGTTTATGGGTATGTATTCAAACCTCCCGTGATAATTATGCCCTCCTGTAAATATGTTTGGGGTAGGAAGTCCCTTGAAGGAAAGCCTTGCTCCGTCTGTTCCGCCTCTTATCGGACTTACTATTGGTGTCACTCCTGCCTCTGTCATTGCTTTCTTGACATTTTCAACTACATGAATTACAGGTTCAATTTTTTCCTTCATGTTGAAGTATTGATCCTTCAGTTCAAGCACAACTGTCCCTTCACCATATTTATCATTCAGGTAGCCGGCAATCTTGCGCATTGTTGCTTTTCTTTCCTCAAGCCCTGATTTTTCAAAATCCCTGATAAGATACTGCATGGAGGTAGCTTCCACTCTTCCGTTAATCTTCTCCAGATGGAAGAACCCTTCATAGCCCTCAGTATATTCCGGTTTATCAAATTGAGGGAGCATCGAATCAAATTCCATTGCCAAAAGCATTGAGTTTATCATTTTTCCCTTGGCACTACCTGTATGAACACTTCTTCCATTAATAGAAATGGTAGCCTTAGCTGCGTTGAAGTTCTCATACTCCAGCTCACCCAGACCTCCCCCGTCAACAGTATATGCAAAATCGGCATTGAACCTTTCAACATCAAAATGATCAGTGCCTCTCGCTATCTCCTCATCGGGGGTAAAGGCTATGCGAATCTTCCCATGGGGAATTTCCGGATGCTCCAAAAGGTACTCCACGGCTGTCATTATCTCTGCAATACCGGCCTTATCATCGGCTCCCAACAAAGTAGTACCGTCAGTGGTAATCAGATCCTGTCCAATGTATTTGGAAAGCTCGGGGAATTCCTTGGGTGAAAGCACTAAATTCTGCTGCTTGTTCAGTATTATATCCCCTCCGCCATAATTCTTCACTATATTGGGTTTTATATTAGCTCCGCTCGCTCCGTCACTTGTGTCCATATGTGCCAAAAAACCGATAGTAGGAATACTCTTTTCTGTGTTTGCAGGAAGTGTCGCCATCAAATATCCGTTCTCATCAAGAACTACATCAGAAATTCCCAGCTCCAAAAGCTCCTTTTTCAGTTCCCTGGCAAGTGCAAGCTGTCCTGGGGTGCTGGGAACGGCTTGAGATTCTTCGTTGCTGGTGGTATCAAAGCTGACATACCTTAAAAACCTTTCTTCTACCTTTTGCATATAATCCTCCTATTAAGTAAAGTAAAACTTATACCATGGTTTTATCATAATGTAATTTTACCATAGTATAAGCTTAAACTCATTACCAATTTAAATTTTACTGCTTCTATGGCAGTCCGATTTTGGCAACAAGCATTCCTTCGCGCCAATCCTTAGTTTCGCATATGCAGTTGCCTTGGGGTGCAAACACATAGCCCCCGCCCGGAAAATCCTCGTCAGAAGTACGTCCTGCCTGTGTTGCTGCTGCTATGTATATACCATTCTCGACTGCATACCGGGACAGCTTGCTTTTACATTGACTTCTCCACCAGTCAAAGCCCGACTCCCAATCCCTGTTTTCCTGTTCTCCGTATAATCCGGGAGCAGCACTCTCGAAGACCAAGCCAGCCCCCCTCTCAGTATATTCTTTAAAAATTCGGTCATCATCAATATCCGAACATAGAGCCAAACCAAAGTTAACTCCTGAGTATGAAAACACAGGAGCTTCATTACCGGGACTATACCATTTCGCTTCCTCACCGGTTAAATTCTTTTTCCTGTAGCAGCCAACAATTTTTCCGTCTTTTGCGACCAGCTGAGTTATATAGGGTTTTCCTCCATAGTTTTTCTCTGCAAAACCCGCTATTATGGTAGTCTGATATATAAAGCTCATATCAGCTACCTGCTGCACTGAGGAATGATATCTCGAGATTACTGCGTTGGGATATTTGAGCGGGTTTATGTAGCCTGTTATGTTCATTTCAGGAAAGCAGGCTATATCCACACCTTTTTTTCTGCATTCCTCCAAATACTTATACATGCTTATTATGTTGTATTCAATTGCCCCCTTTTGACACCTCATCTGAACAAGTCCAAGTGTCAATTCACTCATCTGCCCAGACCCCCTTTAAGCAAACAGCCATATGTAATATGTTTCTCCACTTGTTAGATATTTCCTCTTTTTTTATACAATATTTGGGTTAATTTTATTCTTTACATGACAATCATGCTGTAATTCATTGATTGCAGGGCCCTCAATGATTTCACCCTCATAGGTGAATCGTGAGCCATGACATGGGCAGTCCCAGGACTTTTCTGCGTCATTCCATTTCAACTCGCACCCCAAATGAGTGCAGGTTGTGTCCACTGTATGAAGCTGTCCATTCCCGTCCCGGTATACTCCCATTTTTACTCCCTCTATTTCTACTGCCTTTGCTTCCCCTTTTTCAATATTAATATCATTAGGTACCGGCTTCACTTTCCCTGCTATTAAATTTGCCGCAACATCAGCGTTTATGGCTATGAAGCTTGTGATTGACGGGTTCGGAACAAACCGTGAAGGATCATATACCTCCGCCCATGGGCTTTCTCCTTTCACAATCAAATCCCTTATTATCGTTGCTGCCGCCGTACTGTTTGTCATTCCCCATTTTCTGAAGCCTGTTGCTACATATATATTGGGAGTTTTCGAGGTCAGCCTGCCTACATAGGGTACTTTGTCAAGAGTGGTATAATCTTGGGTAGACCATCTATAAAGCAGCTCCTGCACATTATAATTCTTCTTTGCAAACTCCAGCAGGTTTTCATAGTGCTTATACAAATCCGTTCCATGAGCTGTCTTATGATGTTCACCTGCAATAATCAGCAGCTCCTCGTTGCCATGCTCCTGAGAACGTACTGATTTTGCAGGGTCCTCTGCCGTAATATACATTCCTCCCGGAAATTTCTCCTTAACCTTTACTGCCAATGCATAAGACCTTTCGGGATACATTCTGGCAAAGTAAAATCCCATACCATCAAAGCACGGAAAATGAGAGGCTATAATAACATTACCGGCTGTTACCTTCTTGCCTTGTTTGGTAACAACAGTACAAGGGTTACCTTCGTTTATGTCTACTACCCTTGTATGCTCGAATATATAACTGCCGCCCCCTTCTATCTTTTCAGCCAGTGCAAGCAGGTACTTGCGGGGGTGAAAGCGTGCCTGATCATCAAACCGCACTGCGCCTTTGACCTTAAAAGGCAGTGGAATGCTCTCAGCATAAGAGGCTTTTAAACCAAGGGCGGCTGCAGTGCTCGCCTCGTCGGCCACCTTTTGTATATATGAATCAGTAAGTGTAAATGTATATGCAGGTTCCCATTGAAAATCGCAGTCTATCCCCTCATGCTTTATCAAGCCTGAAATTGTACTGATGGCGGCTTCATTTGCTTCTGCATACTGTCTTGCTCTTTCTTCTCCCATATAGTTTTTGATCCTGTTGTATATAAGGCTGTGCTGGGAAGTAATTTTTGCCGTTGTATGGCCGGTTGTCCCCTGAAGGATTTTGTCCGCTTCAATGACAGCTACACTCACACCTTCTCTTTTCAGCAGATATGCAGAGGTTATCCCTGTAATTCCTCCTCCAACTATTGCCACATCTACTTTCATATCCTCCTCCAAGGCCTGATAGTTTGTCTTGGCAGTGGATGCCATCCAGTAAGACTCAGGTGGTATCATAAAGTCAATATTTTTCACGCCTATGTTTTTTTCCATTAACAATTTCACTCCCTATCGTTTTTTTGACGCATTTGTTATTATTACGTATCATTTGCGGCTTCATTAAAAATATTCACATTAGGCGTTTTGTGGAAAACATCTTAGAAATAATCCAAATTCCGCAAAACAGTTTCTCTGGTGTTACTGAATTCGCACAGTACCCAAGGCGAATGCTTATTTGCGTTCAGCATACATTTTCCAAGGGGCAGTGAATATAATTAATAAGATATTAAAAGGCAGGTGTGGGTATATGGCTGGCATTAACCGGGTTGTATCACTTGTCATCGCAGTGACCTTGGCATTCGTGGCATTTTCTGCATTTAATGGGTATAAGCAAAAACATGCAGAGGTGTCCGATATCCTTAATAATATAAGGATAGCCATTGATCCGGGACATGGCGGAGTAGATGGGGGAGCCTCCCTGGGTGAGCATTTCAATGAAAAGGATATTAATCTTGATATATCCCTGAAGCTTAAAGAGCTTCTTGAGAATTTCGGTGCAGAAGTAATACTGACAAGGGATAGTGACGTATCTCTTGAAAGCAAAAGTGATTTGCAGGCATCCAGATACAGAAGAGATCTGGATGCTCGGCGGGATATAGTAAATAATAGCAATGCAAATGTATCTATAAGCATACATTCAAACTGCTTTCGAAGTAATCCCCAGACAAAAGGTGCAATTGTTTTTTATTACCATGGCTCTGAAGAAGGAAAAAGACTGGCCCAATTTATTGGAAAAAGCATAAATGAAATTGTGTACAAAAGATTTCTGGGAAATGACGTTATAAAATGCAAGATACTGCCTGAAGACCTGTTTATGCTGCGCAGTATAAAAATACCCGGCGTACTTGTTGAAGTAGGATACATGACAAATCAGGAAGAAGGCAGGCTGCTGAAGCAGGAGGAATTTCAAGCAGCTATGGCAATCGCCATTAGCGATGGGCTGAAGAATTATATTAAGCACAATAACGATGTTGATTTTGTCAGCAAAAGCAAAGTCCCCCTTATAAAATTGCTAAGATCCTTTGTGTCTAATTAGCATGAAATATTACAATTGTCCCTATTAGCTAAATATTTTGAATATATATACTTTATTTTTGTTGTTCATACGCTATTGACTTTTATTGTCATAAATGTTAACATTTAATTATAGAAGAAATTGTCGAAATTTGTTGATTAATGTAAAGGGAGGAGAAAATATTGAAATCCACAGGTATTGTAAGAAAGGTAGATGAGCTCGGAAGGGTTGTAATTCCGATAGAATTAAGGAGAACTCTTAATATAGAGGAAAAAGATTCCTTAGAAATATATGTTGATGGTGAGCATATTATATTGAAGAAATATGAACCAGCATGCATATTCTGCGGAAATGCAAAAGATGTAATTCAGTACAAGGGTAAAAATATTTGCCCTGCTTGTATGGAAGAATTTAAGAAATAATGTAAAAGGTTAGGAGCAATCCTAACCTTTTAATTTACTCATTAACCTTATTCAGATCAACCAATATCTGGTCTGCATCAAATCCATGCACCATAGCAGCCTGTTCCACAGACTCTCCTGTAGATCCAGGTCAGCCAAGGCAATGCATTCCATACCTCATAAAAACTTCAGCAGTATTGGGATTTGCTCTCAAAATCTCAGCCACAGTCATATCTTTCGTAAATTTCATTTTTTGCCCTCCTTTCAAAGTTCTCTGGCAGGCAGTTATTTAGCATAAGCACTATCATTCAATATTACAACTTATTTTATATATTTCCTTCTTGGGAAGTTTTCTATCCTCTGCTACTTTTTTAATTGCTTCCTTTTTAGCTATTCCCTGCCTTAAATACATTTTCAAATGTTCTTCGATAGTTATATTATCCCATTTCTTTAATTCAATATCAATAAGTTCTTTTTCATCAACACCTTCAATAATCAGAACAAACTCGCCCTTTATTGTACGCTCCTTGAAAATATCAATTACCTCACTGATATTTGCTCTTATAGTCTCTTCAAATTTCTTGGTTATTTCTCTTGATACCGATATTCTTCTCTCACCAAGCTGTTCTCTTAGGTCACTCAGTGTATCCAGCAAACGATGAGGTGCTTCATATAGGATAATAGTCCTTGTTTCAGTGGAAAGTTTTTGAAGCCTGTCCTTTCTTTCCTTTTTATTTGTCGGCAGAAAGCCTTCAAAACAGAACCGTACTGTGGAGAACCCCGAAACAATCAGTGCTGTAAGTGAAGCAGTCGGTCCAGGCAGAGGAATTATATCAATATCATTTTCTATACAGAGTTTGACCAGTTCTTCCCCCGGATCTGATATTGCAGGCATGCCTGCATCAGATACCAGCGCAATCTTTTTGCCGGACTTTATATGCTCCACTATTTCCAACGCCTTTTCAAACTTATTATGCTCATGATAGCTGATCAAGGGCTTGCGGATTTCAAAGTGGTTCAATAGCTTGATAGTCTGTCTGGTGTCCTCAGCAGCAATAATGTCTACCTCTCCCAGTATCCTGATGCACCTCAAGGTTATATCCTCCAGATTGCCTATTGGGGTTGCACATAAGTATAAAACTCCCGCCATTATTTCATCCTCCCGTATATCCTATGTATCTCTTCGGTATATTCTCCATTTTCATCATGTATGTACAGCGGGTCCATGAACTTAAGCTCCTTGTTACCTCCCCTGGCTCCTTCAATCAGCAGAAGGTTGGGTCTTTTCCCTATGGAGGGGTGTACAAATCTTATCCGCTTTGGTTCAATACCGCTCGATCTCATTTCATATATTATGTCTGCAAGACGGTCAGTCCTATGCACCATAAAAAGCTTCCCTCCGGGCTTCAAAAGCTCTCTGGCCGTTACCAGGACCTCCTCCAGGCTGCACATGATCTCAAACCTTGCAATAGCTTTGGTCTCAGAAGGATTATTTATCCCGCATTTCCTCGGAACATAGGGTGGGTTGGTTACTACGCAATCAAATGCTGCCTTTCCTAAAAGCTTGGGAGCATCCTTCAGATCCATGCAAAGCACCTTAATGCTCTTTTCGAGCCCATTAAGCTTTATGCTTCTCATAGCCATCTCAGCCATGTCCTGTTGTATTTCCACTGCAGTTATTTCTGCCGGCTTTTTTTTGGCATATACTAAAATAGGGATTATGCCTGTGCCAGTGCCTAAATCAATAACCGAATGCCGGTGCTTTATATCAGCGAAATCCGACAAGAGAACTGCATCAACACCATACCTGAAGGAATCGTTCTTTTGTATTATTTTATAACCATTCTGCAAATCGTCAACAGTTTCATTCTGCAACACAAGTTCTTCCATAACATACCCCTTTATATGGAAAAAAAGACCGTAAAGGTCTTTTTTTAAGCTTTAATTAGTCTTGCACCGGAGCATCAACCGGACAAACATTTGCACATGCGCCACATTCGATGCATTCATCAGGATTTATAACGTATTTATCATCGCCTTGGCTGATACAGCTTACTGGGCACTCTGCTTCACATGCACCGCAGCTAATGCAAGAATCTTGTATTTTATATGCCATAGTAACACCTCCTATAATAATTCATTTACATTTTATCATTAATCTTTCATAATTAAAACCCTCTGGACAACTTTTGTATAATTTTAATTATCCTCAAGCATTTCCAGATTCTTTATCTCACCCTCAATATCAGGCTCTATGTCCTTCCCGGGCCTGAGCTGCACTATTTCTTTTACAGGAAAATCCTTGATAACACGCAGATTGCCCTCCATAAGCTCCAGCTTTACCTTCACCATTTCAAGAAGTATGTTCGACTCCACCACTTCTCCGTGCCCTTCAGGCGTGTCAACCAAAGCCCCTACCTTCGGCATGTACTTTCTTGCGCACTCATATGTTTCATGCTCATATTTCAAACAGCACATCAATCTGCCGCAAATCCCCGAAATTTTCGTAGGATTAAGGGATAGGTTCTGTTCCTTAGCCATTTTGATGGAAACCGGAGCAAAATCTCCAAGAAAGGTTGAACAGCAAAGGCATTTCCCGCAAGGCCCCATGCCGCTTATCATCTTGGCTTCATCTCTTACTCCTATCTGGCGGAGCTCTATCCTGGTCTTGAAAACCGAAGCCAGGTCCTTCACAAGTTCCCTGAAGTCCACACGACCGTCTGCTGTAAAATAGAATATGATTTTGTTATTGTCAAAGGTATATTCCACGTCAATAAGCTTCATCCCGAGGTTATGCTGGTTTATCTTCTGCAGGCATATGTTAAAAGCTTCCTTCTCCTTTGCTTTGTTGTCTTCATAAACCTTGTTGTCCTCCTCGGTAGCGATCCGAAGAACCTTTTTGAGCGGCGCGATTATCTCATCCTCAGGCACTTCTCTTATTCCCAGGACTGCTTTTCCGAACTCTATACCCCTTATAGTCTCTACTACAACATTATCATCAACATTTATTTCCAGATCATCCGGGTCAAAGTAGTAAATTTTGCCGGCTTTTTTAAACCTTACTCCAACTGTTTTAACCATTGTGCAAACTTACCTCCGCAATATTTAATAGCATGCCATCTATACTGTTTTTTATACCAACATTGTATTTGACATACCTCGTTGTATCCTTAATTATTTCTATTATACTGTTTAATTTGACGTCCGTCAAAACAGAATTATGCTTTGACAATCTTTCCAGACTGTCTATATTGATAATAAGCTGCTCCTCTACCCCTTGACCTTCCCTCAGTACCAGAATATCCCTGAACCAAGTCATAGAAAACTCCAGAAACCTCTCTGCTTCCTCCTTAGCCTCTACAATTGCCAATGCCAGAAGCAGTGCCTCGCTGCAGTTCCCCATCAAAGCCTGCTCCAATATATCTGTATATCTCAAGCGAACTCCTTGACTCTCCTTATCCCGGAGAAGCTCCAATGCTCTTCCGACTACTCCTTCGGAATGCCTTACAGCTGCTTCAATATCCGATGATAAATAGTCATATCTGGTTTCAATAAATTCCTTCATCTCTTTCATATCCACAGGTTTGAACTGAAATACCTGACACCTTGAAACAATTGTAGGTAATAAAAGGTTATGCCTTTCTGCAAGCAAAATAAATACAGTGTCTAACGGAGGTTCTTCAAGTGTTTTTAAAAATGCATCCTGTGCTTCATGTGTCATCTTTTCCGCATTTTCAAATATTATAATCTTATATCCGCTTTCAAAGGGCTTTTTAGCTGCCTCACTTACTATTTCACGTATTTGCTTTATTTTTATACTCTGCCCGGTAGGCTTTACAACCTCTACATTTGGGTGATTCCCACTGCCTGTTCTTACACAAGAGCTGCAGCTGCCACAAGGTTTATCGCTTACCTTTCCGGTGCAGTTTAAAGCCATAGCAAAATTAAAGGCCATGAGACTCTTGCCACAGCCTTCAGGTCCGCTGAAAATATACCCGTTTGATGCCATATTATTTTTCACGGCATTTTTCAGGCTCTCAACTATTATTCTTTGCCCTGCTATATCATTAAAACCCATTATTGTTCTCCTCTTAAAAAAGCACTACATGTACATGTCAAACAGCATACCTTTTATGTTCCCTATGCTTTCCAGTATCTTTATATTATCCTTTTCTTCTTTAAGAAATTCCCTGCTAAGCTCCTCGACCTTGGCATTGACCTTCTTTACAAGGGCATAAACCTTATGTCTGCCTCTTCTGTCAAAATGGCTTTGTTTTGAGAATTTAAGCGAATTATTCACTACCTCATTCATGAATTCTGAAATAAGCTTTTTATAGTTCCTCAGCTCTTTTATATCCATGCTATTGGCAAGCTGTTCGCCTTGCCTTTCAATATCACTCATGAGCCTGTTCAAGCGGGTGGTTAAGTCCTGCTCTTCGGTTTTTCTAAGCGCATCTCCAAAGTTTGGCTTCCCGCTTGCAATATCAGTTCTCCTGTCTTCCCTGGAAGCAGCTCCTAAAATTGAAGAAGGCTGGCTTTTTATCTCTGATATTTTCATAACAGTTCTCCCTTAAACTTTCTCAAACCTGTCAATATCAACAACAAATATTGTCGCACCACCGACCATTACGTCAATAGGATATGGAATAAATACTCCCGCCGAACCGGTAGGGGGAATAGGAGTCGTAAAAGTCTGCTTCCTGCTTTTGCATATATCCTTGATTATTGATATTACTGACTCTACCCTATCCTTCTCCACACCAATCATAAGTGTAGTATTACCTTCTCTTAAGAAACCGCCTGTTGAAGCAAGCTTAGTACTGCTTAGTTTTTCTTTTACCAACCTTTCCATTAGCTCATCAACATCATCATCCTGTACAACCGCAATCACAAGTTTCATACCTCATACCTCCTTATTTTAATTTATTATCATGCAAACCCCTTCGAATACTGTACGGGCAATTCATGAATCGCTCCTACTTCT
>CAZUGK010000127.1:0-12166 GCA_964619815.1 uncultured Clostridiaceae bacterium
GGCACTTTCAGGAATAGTAGGAATTGCTACTGGTTCTATGGGAGTTATAGCTTTTCTTCAATCCATAGCAAAGGGAATAGCAGGCATGTCAGAATTAGTGATAGTATCACTTGTAATTGGGGGAACTGTAGAGCTTATTAAACACAATGGAGGGATAGATTTCTTACTTCATTTCATAACAAGCAAGGTAAAATCCAGGAAGGGTGCTGAGCTTGCTATCGGACTTTTAGTTACTTTAGTAGATGCATGTACTGCTAATAATACGATAGCAATAGTGACCACAGGACCTTTAGCGAAAAGCATATCTTCTAAATATAATATAGAACCACAAAAAACAGCTAGTCTACTGGATACTTTTTCGTGCTTTGCACAAGGAGTTATACCATATGGAGCTCAACTTTTAGTTGCATCAGGTATTGCAGGGATTTCACCATTTTTGATAATGAAATACTTGTACTATCCATATTTAATTGGAATATCTGCAGTTATTGCTATAGCATTGGGATTACCTAAAATAAAAAAGTCAGAATTAGGAACTATGGAAAAGGTAATTTAATTAATAACTAGTAAATGAGTTGGTATTTTGAGTGCAAAATTATGTTTAATTTTGCACTCTTTTAATTATTAACTATAATATAAAGTATGGGAAAATAACACAATGGGGTGGATGAAAAAATGGTAAAATTTCAATCAAGAACAAAGGGACTAATGCTTGTAATCATAGGAGCCATGCTGTGGGGAATATCAGGTACTGTTGCTCAATATTTGTTTCAGAAAAAAGGATTTAGTCCTGAGTGGCTTGTTGTAATTCGTTTATTAGTATCAGGGATAATTTTATTAACATATGATTAAGAATTTCATTGTTAAGGAGATAATACTATTGAGCAAACGTGATATAGGTATAGGATTAATTGTAGTTGTTCTCTGGGGTTTAAATTTTATAGCCATTGAGCTGGGCTTGGGAAATATGCCGCCGTTGATGTTGGCGGCTCTTCGTTTTGTTGTAGTCTGCCTGCCTGCCATTTTTTTTCTGCCTCGTCCGCCGGTACCCTGGCGCTGGCTTATTGCTCTTGGACTGACAATCAACGTAGGCCAGTTTGCTTTTCTCTTTATGGGAATTAAGATGGGTATGCCCGCTGGATTGGCTTCTTTGGTTCATCAGTCGCAAGCTTTTTTCACACTGATCATTGCAGCCGTTTTTATAAAGGAGAAGTGGCATTGGAACCATCTGACCGGACTTATAATAGCAGCTTTTGGTATGGTAGTTATAGCTTCTCAGCAAAACAGCAGCATGACGGCGGTCGGCTTCTGGTTCAACCTGGCTGGGGCAGCCAGCTGGGGTGCAGGTAATGTAATCATGCGACGTGCTACACAGGGGGTTCCGCCTTATTCCATGTTGGCCCTGATAGTCTGGGCCGGTGCAGTGGCTATTCTGCCTTTAACAATCTTATCCCTATGCTTTGAAGGACCTGCAGCGTGGCAGGAGGCTTGGAGTTCTGCAAACTGGATTACGGCAGCTTCAATAACATACCTGGCATATTTTGCTACGTTAGGCGGTTATGGTTTGTGGGGAAAGCTGCTTTCCCGCTATCCCGCAGCTGTGGTTTCTCCTTTTGCCCTGCTGGTTCCGGTTGTAGGTATGAGCATCGCGGCGCTATTTCTCGGGGAGGCATTTTCAACCCATCATATTATAGGGGCATTGCTTTTGATGACAGGCTTGGCGGTTAATGTCTTTGGGGGAAGCTTCGGGAAGCTGAAGCTTGAAAAAAGCCATGAAAATATAGGAGGAAATAAGTAAATATTTGATTTGTAGAAAATATATAAAATTTATTATTTATGCTTGCTATTTACTGCAAAGTGTGACATTATTAAGAGTGCTTAAATAATTAGTAAATAATGCTACACATATATATTTCAATTAGTACTAAAAATATAGTATATTAAATCGAAATTCTAGTGGTGAGTTGTTACAAAAGATTTAAGTAATAAAATTTTGGAGGTACACACAATGACTGGTACAGTAAAATGGTTTAACGGAGAAAAGGGCTATGGATTTATTACCGGAGAAGATGGAAAAGATGTTTTTGCACATTTTTCTCAAATAAATGCAGAAGGTTACAAATCACTCCAGGAAGGTCAAAAAGTTTCATATGACGTAGTTAATGGAGCAAAAGGACCTCAGGCAGAAAATATTACTATTATCTAACCGGTAAATATTTTACCCCTTAAACAGGACAGCTGTTTAGGGGGTTTTATATTTTTTGACAGAGCATCAAAAAATATAAGAGTATTGCAAACATTGAATTAACGTGATAATATATAGTTAAATTGTTAAACAATTAAACGATACAACAAATAAAAGGCCGTGGCGGCGGAATGGATGGTGGAGATGGACATAACACGTGTAAGCAATGATAGGCTTTCGGACAAAATCGTCAATCAGCTTATTAATATGATGAAAGAAGGCAGTTTAAAGGCAGGGGACAAGCTGCCCAATGAAGCGCTTTTATCAGAGCAGTTCGGAGTGAGCCGGGGAATCCTGCGTGAGGCGTTAACCCAGCTGCAGTCGCAGGGGTATATACGCAGAAAACCCAAGGATGGCACCTACATCCAGGATAACATCCAGGGAATGCTTATGAATGAGTCTTTGAATGATTTGATGAAAAAGGCTACTTACAGCGATTTGTTGGATTTCAGAGAGTCACTGGAACAGAAAATGGTTGAACGTGTTATTGAACGGGCCAGCGATGAGGAAATTGAAGAATTGTTTGACGGGCTTGGAGTTGCGGGCGATGAAGAGGTCCAGCATAATATGGACCACTACTTCCATTACAAGCTGGCACAGGCATCCAGGAACATCTTCTTTATGAATTTTATTGATACCTATTACGATTTAATCAGTGAGATTGCCAGCAAGAGCAACCGTGATCAGGTGAGACGCAATCAAATTGCAGAGGAACATCTTGCCATAGCAAAGGCAATAGCTAACCGGGATAAGAACGCAGCAAAACAAGCAGTACTCCATCATATGAGTATGGTGGATAAAAGTGTTGAGAGTATGAAGTAAGCATAGGAGTACGAGAAATGGGAAAATGCATAAAAATTTTATCACCCTGCGGTATTTTGGGATATGGATTTCCGCCTGAGTCCTTCGCAAACGGCATGAAGGATCAGCCTGATGCCATTGTGGTGGATGCAGGCTCCACAGATGCAGGCCCTCATAAGCTGGGCGCCAATACTGCAATTGTAAGCCGTAAGGCTTGTAAAAAAGATTTGGAGTATATAATTACAGCAGGCTTCGAGCATAACATTCCGGTGATTATCGGTTCAGCAGGAGGAAGCGGCGGCAGGGCACACGTGGAGTGGACACTTGACATAATTGATGAGATCATTGCTGAAAGAAAGCTCACTCCGCTCAAGCAGGCAGTTATATGGGCGGATATACCGAAGGATGTTATCAGGGAGAATATGAAACAGGGCAAGGTTACACCACTGGGGAAAACAGTGCCGGTTCTTACTGAAAAGACTTTGGAGGAAACTACCGGAGTAGTTGCCCAGATGGGGATAGAGCCGATTTTGGAAGCCTTGGAGAAGGGAGCACAACTTATTGTCTGCGGCAGGGCCTATGATCCGTCACCCTTTGCGGCTGTGGGTGTATTCCACGGTATTGATGAGGGAATGGCATATCACTTGGGCAAGGTGCTGGAATGCGGCGCGCTGAGCAGCGAACCCGGCACTACAAAGGATTGCATGATGGGCGTTCTTTACGAAGACTGCTTTGAGGTATATCCTACCAATCCGCAGCGCAAGTGCACTACTGTGAGTGTAGCAGCGCATACCTTCTATGAGAAGGATCACCCTTATATTTTGCATGGCCCCGGAATTGTGCTGGATTTGGAAAACTGTGAATTTACCGATGTCGGAAACGGGAGGGTTCGCGTAAGAGGCAGCAGGATGAGCAGAACGCCTGTTTATGAAGTAAAGCTGGAGGGTGCACGCAAGGTAGCCTATAGAACCTTTGTCGTCGCAGGCATAAGAGATCCGATTCTGATAGAAAAGGTTGAAGAGGTAGAGGAGTTGGTGAAAAGAAGTGTAATGGACCAATACTCTGAAATTCCCCGGGACCAGTATGAGATTAATTTTTACAACTACGGTAAAAACGGTGTGATGGGTAATCTGGAGCCCCATAATTCAGCGGGGCATGAGCTGGGCGTAATGTTTGAGGTCATTGCTAAAACCCAAAGCGAGGCATCGGCACTGTGCAGTTCAGTACGTTCGACCTTTATGCACTATGGCTACGAGGGCAGAAAATCTACAGCGGGCAACCTGGCATTTCCTTTTGCACCAAGCGATGTGGAGTTTGGCGCAGTATATGAATTTTCAGTATATCATCTGATGGAAACTGCAAACGGTAAAGAGCTGTTTCCCATCGAATATAGTACTATATAAATCGCACAAAGTAGATTACATTGATTAGATGCGATTTATAACATCAAGGAAAATGTTTCGCACTATTGAACTATTATGTAATGGATTTAGTGCGAAACATATAGATAAGGAGATGCAAATATGGAAAAGCTTGTAGATTTGGCTAAGGTACTAAGAAGTAAAAACAGCGGTCCCTTTGAGATTACACTGGATATATTGTTTGATAACCCTTCAAGCTATCATAGAGTAGTGGAGAGTAGAGCAATCAACGAACAAAGAATTTGCCAGCTCTATAATTTAAAACCTGAAGATATATGCAATATTGTTTTTTTTGAAAAAGGACTGGGAATTAAGGTTACATACAACAGAGCAGTTTCATCGGGTACCTTCGGTGACCGGGATGTTTACGGCGCACAGCAGCATGCTCCGCTGATGGACATTCTAATTCCATAAAGGAGGATTGTCATGAAGCTAAAAAAAAGAAGAGAGCCTCCTAAGAAAAGGATGAATCTCTCCCAGATATGGAAGCAGCTGCGTGCCGATGCGATGCTTTATATCATTCTACTGCCCACATTAGCGTATTTTTTCATATTCCGTCTCTGGCCGATAATCGGTATGAGGCTGGCATTTTACAACTATAGAGCTAGAGGTCCATGGACCTTTGCAGGGTGGAAATATTTCGAGATGATATTCAAGAGCCCGGCCTTTTCGGACATTCTGAGCAACACCTTGATTATCAGCTTTATGAAATTTGTACTACTATTTCCGTTTTTCGTGCTGTTTGCTATTCTGCTTAACGAGTTGCGATCTGCACGCTTTAGAAAGTATGTACAGGTAGTATCGTATCTGCCTCACTTTTTATCATGGGTTGTTATTGCCGGTATTTGGATTGCGGCACTTTCGCCTTCCAGCGGCTCGGTGAATCAAATACTGAATATCTTTCACCTTCCTTCAATAGACTTTATGACGGATAAAACCAAGATCCGATGGGTTTTGATGTTTTCGGAGGCATGGAGAAGCATTGGTTGGGATTCCATCTTCTACTTTACTACTATTATAAATATCTCTCCAAGTCTGTACGAGGCTGCAGAGATAGATGGTGCAAACCGTTTGAATATTATAAGATATATAATACTGCCTGCACTAGTAACTCCGATGGTTACGATGTTTATACTGAACCTGGGCTTTTTCCTCAATGCAGGCTTCGATCAGGTGCTTAACTTCTCCAACGATGCAGTGCTGAGTTCGATTGATATCCTGGATACCTACATCTATCGTATCGGTATTCAGAATGCACAATATTCATTGTCTACAGCTGTAAGCCTGGTTAAAGGGGTTGTTGGTGTACTCCTTGTATTGGCAACACATTTTATCTCTAAAAGGTTTACAGGAAAGGGAGTGTGGTAATAGTGAAACGGTATAAAAAGTTTACCTTTGGACAGATCATTCTTATGTTAATTTTGGGAGCTGTTACACTTACCATGATTGTCCCGCTGCTCAACATTCTGGCACGCTCTCTCTCCAGTCCGGAAGCATCGGTTAAGATGAGCGGCCTGGATATTATTCCAAAAGACTTCAGCCTTATAAACTACCGTATTGTGTTCAATCACCCGGCACTGATGTCCGCACTTTCTAACTCTGTCTTTGTTACGGTAGTGTGTACGGCAATAAATATTATTCTCACTACAACGGCGGCTTATGTTTTGACAAGGCCCAAACTAATGTTCAAAAGGACTATAATGGTGTTTCTCATTTTTATGATGCTGTTTGAACCTGGTCTGGTACCTGAATATCTGGTCATACAAAAGCTTGGACTTATGGGAAGCAAATGGTCAGTCATATTGGTTACCGCAGTAAACGTTTATTATCTCATAATTATGATGCGTTACTTCGAGGAGATTCCAGCTTCAATATTTGAGGCAGCCACTCTTGATGGTGCAGGGCATCTCCGGATGCTGGTTTCAATTGTGTTTCCACTGGCTAAGGCAGGTATAGCGACTATAACCATGTTTTATGCAGTGCTGCGTTGGAATGAGTATTTTAAGGCAAGCATCTACATCGTCAAGGCAAGGGATACCTTATTTCAGGTGGTTTTGCGGCAGTTTGTCGTATTGGGAGACACGGCCTCCATTGTAGGCCAGCAAAACCTCTTTAATTATAATGACCTGGCAAGAATCGACTACAATGCCCTTAAGGGCGCCACTATTATCGTGGCAATTATACCCGTTCTATTACTTTATCCAATCGTTCTCAGATATTATGCTAAGGATGTTATGGGTGGAGGAGTAAAGGAATAGAAAAAAAGTAAAATCGAAAATAAAAATAGGGAGGATTTTCAGATGAAACGATTAATCAGCTTGACCCTGGTATTAGTAATGGTTCTTACATTATTCGCAGGCTGCGGCCCCAAGCAGGAAACTCCTGCACCCGCAGGCACACCACCGACTGAAACATCAAAGATTGGTACTAAAGATGCCCCTGTAAAAGTTACCTATCTCTGTAAGGACGTTGTTCCTTCAGAAGAAAATGTGCAGAAGCTGGTAACTCAGATTGAAGAGGGAATGGCTGCCGAAGGCAACTACATTGACCTTGAAGTTCTGGAAGCTCCTGCAGGCAAATATGCTGATGTAGTTCCTATAGCGTTCAGAACAGGCCAAGTTTCTCCTGACATCATATACTTCCAGGGAGGGGATCTTCCTATTGCACAAGAAGGTATGCTTGAGGATCTTACCCCATACATCAATAATTCAACCAACGTAAAAGCAATCATGCAAAATCATAACACAGAAGCAGTTAAGAACTATCCATATTTGTTATGGCTGGCTCCGGCCAGAGTACAAATTCCTGTTATGAGAAGTGACTGGTTCAGCTCTCTGGAAAGCAGCAAAGCTCTGCTAGAAAACCCGACTCCTGATAATTACTATGCAATGTTCAAGGAAATTAAGGACAAGGGTCTTGCTGAATACCCGATAACTACTGATGGAACTATAGCAAAGCTGGACAGCGTATTCAACCATGCATTCGGCGTAACAGGCACAATCATGAAGGTAGATGGCAAATACGTTTACTCAAAAGCTACAAAATTTGAGAAAGATAAGCTTGCTTTCTACGCAAAGCTGTATAAAGACGGTCTTCTTGACAAGGAGTATGTTACAAAACAATGGGATACCATGGAGCAGGCCTTCTATGAAGGTAAAGCGGGTTTCATTGCCGGTACTGCAGGTGATGTAGTAAATGTGTACAACAACAAGATGATACAGACTAACGGTGCTGCGTCTGAACTTGCAGTTCTTCCTCCGGCCAAGGGAGTATCCCAGGCTTACCAGTCCATCGATGTTACCAAGGAATCCAGAGGTTTTGCAATCAATGCGGATTCCAAGGTCAAGGATGCTGCATGGGCAGTTCTTGAGTACATGGCTGGACCGGAAGGCAGAAAGTTCGATAAACTGGGTCTGAAGGACATACACTATACAGAAGCAGACGGTAAAATCACATTAACCGAAAAATTCCCGGAATGGTGGGCAAAGTTCTGGCCTACAATGAACGGTCTCGATACTTCCAATATAAACGGTGAGATTCTTACTGCACCTGCGGTTGCTTCCCTGGATTCTGCGGCAAAATACTACTACAGTGATGTAAATGTGGTTCTGCCGAACGATCTGGTTCCTTTAAAGGATGCTATGGATAAGCTGTATACAGAGTATTCTACCGATATCATCAGAGGCGTTAAGAGCATTGACAGCTTTGATGAGTTTGTAACCAAGTGGAATGCTGCCGGCGGCGACGAAATAGGCAAGTATTTGGCAGAACAATTGAAATAACCTGTTTATTATGCCTCCCCCTGTAATAAGATATGGGGGGAGGTACTTATTAGATAAAGACAATTAATGAGGTGTGATATGATTCCAAACAACTATCTTGAAAAAACCTATGCAGGCTTTTTGGGAATGAACGTAGGCATACGTCTGGGTGCTCCGGTTGAGCCTGTTGCCTGGACAAGTGAACGCATAGAGCGGTTCTATGGTGATATTACCGGCTATGTTAAGGATTTCAAAAACTTTGCTGCCGATGACGATGTGAATGGACCGGTTTTCTTTATCCGTGCATTGTATGATGATGCAGAAGACCGGGAGCTGACACCGCAGGATGTAGCAAACGCATGGCTTAATTATGCCAGAGAGGGTGTTGGCATGTTCTGGTGGGGCGGCTACGGTGTAAGTACCGAGCACACTGCCTACCTGAACCTGAAAACCGGTATACCTGCTCCCAAGTCCGGTTCTGCAGAAACCAACGGAATGATAATGGCAGAGCAGATTGGCGGACAAATATTCATTGATACCTGGGGCCTTGTGTTTCCCGGCAATATTAAAAAGGCTGCAGAATATGCATCAATTGCCGCCAGTGTGTCCCATGACAGAAATGGCATATATGGAGCGGCATTTATTGCAGCATGTATTGCTGCTGCCTATAATGCTGCAGACGTGGATGAACTTATTGACGCAGGGCTTTCACAGATTCCAAAGGACTGTACCTATGCAAAGGTTGTAAGTGCAGTACGTGAGTTTCATAGTAAAAATCCCGATGACTTCCGCCTTTGCCTGAAATATCTCCAGGATAATTGGGGTTATGATAAATATACAGGGGTATGCCACATAATTCCGAATGCCGGTGTGTGCGTACTTGCTATGCTGTATGGCAAAGATTTTAACCGAAGCATTGAGATTGCAACCATGTGCGGCTGGGACACCGACTGCAATGCAGGAAACGTCGGTACAATAATGGGAGTTGCTTGCGGCCTTAGCAGCATTGCAGCTCATTACCGCAACCCGATTAATGACAGCGTTGTGCTTTCCGGCATTTCAGGTTATCTGAATATATTGGACATACCCACCTATGCAAAAGAGCTTGCCTTGCTTGGCTATAGGCTGGCAGGCGAAGCTGCACCGGAAGAACTGGCAGGCAGCATAAAGCCGGGGGAGATACACTTTGATTTCGAGCTTCCCGGCTCCACCCATAACCTGCGGCTTTCCAACAATATAGGCTGTTCATTGAGGCACTCTACAGAGAGGGCATACAGCGGGAATGGTTCGGCAGAAGTACTTTTTGATCGTATGTCCAGGGGGCAGAAGAGTAAGATTTATTATAAGCCCTTCTATCGCCGTGAGGATTTTGATGATGAGAGATACATGCCTGTATTTTCACCGACGGCTTATCCGGGACAGACTGTTTCCATGATGGTTTATGCTGATCGGTACAGCGGTGAGAGCATCATTCTGAACCCGTATGTGCGCAATTCTTCTAGCAAGCAGGATGTACTGCTGGGTGGAATGGTTATAAAAGATGCGGGCTGGATTAATATTACCTTTACGATTCCGGAGCTGGATGGTGCAATGGCAGATGAAATAGGGCTGTTATTTGAAGCAAACTCTCCGGATAAGAACAGGGACTTTGGATGCTTGTATATTGATGATTTCTCTATAACAGGTAAAGCATCCTACACAATAGATATTTCAAAACAGAAGAAGGAGTTTGCTTCTATTACCCCGTTCTCACATAACCATGGTGCATGGGAGATAGAGCAGGGCGTGATGGAGGCCATGTGCCTTGAACATGCAGAAACAATGACCGGTAATTACTATATGAAGGATGTGAAAATTACCGGAAGGATTACTCCGCATACGGGAAAAAGCCACCTGGTTTCTGCAAGAGTTCAGGGAGCACTGAGAGGCTATTATGGTGGATTCACCGATGAAGGAGCGGCCATATTCTGCAATAACAGCGGCATGAAGAAGCTTGCTGCCTGCTCCTTTGACTGGCAATACGACAGGGAATACACAGTGGAACTGATGGCTCAAGGTGACGTGCTGACCTTGTCAGTTGATGGCAGGCAGCTGCTGCAGGTGCATGACAATACTCATGCTTACGGAATGGCGGGTTATGCCATGTATGAGCTTGGAAGAAGCGGTTTCGGCAATTTATCGGTAGAAGAGCTATAATGTCACTTCCGGGCATAACATTGCCTGTCCGGTGAAGTTATTCTACAAAATCTTAACAAATTAACGTTTGTTTTAATAATTAAACTAGGAGGGAATATATGATTACAGCAGCTCATTTAAAAGAGAACAAAGACCTTGCCAGAAGTAAGGCAGTGGGGTGCATATGCGGGCTTGCTATTGGCGATTCCTTTGGTGATGCTTCCAGAATGCAGAGCAATCGTGAAAATTACGGTATTACGACTGATTTTAATAAAGGTGCCTCCTGGAGTACTGATGACACAGAGTTTGCGCTGCTGACAGCAAAAACACTTATAGGCTGTAAGGGCAGGCTGACAACAGATGAGGTTATAAAAGCCTGGTTTGAGGATGTTGTAGTCCAGGATGAGTTTAAGCGCGGAGGGGCAAGTGAAGTTTCCGCCGCCAACAATTTGCGTCGAGGGATACGTCCGCCTGAGTCCGGAAAGTTCAGTACCTTCCACATGAGTGACGGCTCTGCAATGCGTATAGCTCCTGTCGGTGTAATTTGCGCAGGTGATCCGGAGCGTGCTGCTGCAATGGCAGAGATAGACGCCTCCATAAGTCATTATGCAGACGGCATATGGGGCGCGCAGGCGGTTGCTGCTGCTGTTTCCATAGCTATGGTAGACGGCACAATGGATGAGATAATTGCTGCTGCCATGAAGGTTATTCCCAAGGACTCATGGCTTTATGCATCGATGAACACAGCCTTTGATATTGTAGAAAAGTCCAAGGGTTCAATAATTGACGCATGGATGCCGCTTCATGATGCACTGAGGGCAAGCACGTGGGCTACTACTGCTGAAGCTATTCCATCTGCCTTTGCATGCTTGAAGCTGTCACACAGTGAATTTAAGACCGGAGTAATTTTAGCAGGAAACTTTGCGCGTGATGCAGACACTATCGGCGCTGTTGCCGGAGCTATACTCGGAGCAAAATACGGATTGGATTCAATCCCCGCACACTGGGTAGAAAAGACACGCTATCCATCCGGCACATGCCTGACATTCACCAAGGGCATTGACTTGATTAAGATCGGGGAGCAGCTTGCTGATTTGATATAAGGCTTGAAGATGGGACGAGGGGACAGGTACACTGTCCCTTTAATTATGGGGAGAGTTTATGGATTTGGATGAAATTTCTTATTGTATATTCAACTATGCTGTAATAATAGTATAATATAGTTAGAGCCTGAAGGCATAACGGATGGAAGGAGTGGTTTATCTGAAGAAGATCTATTGGATTCAATCAATTATTCTTCTTATGGTCGGTATAGGGGCATTATTTGGGGGAGCATTTGCCATTTCCGATCCTTATGGGGTTTCCTTTGGTATGCCGCCGGAAGTATTGCGGAGAGGACCCTTTACCAGCTTTCTCATTCCGGGTCTGTTTTTATTTATTGTTATTGGAATAGGGCATATATTTTCAGCTGTGGCTGTTATACGCAAATTTAAGCTTCATGCTTATATCAGCGGGGGAGCCGGCTGTATATTGATGGCCTGGATAGTGATTCAATGCTATATATTGCAGACTATTATTTATTTGCATATTATTTTTTTCATTATCGGCTTAATAGAAAGTATGGTTGCATTATATATGCTTGCTAAACTGAAATTGTTTCCCTTTTCTAAATTATCCCGGTGAAATTTGGAGGGACAAGGATATAATAATAGTAAATAGATAACCATGTGAGAATCATAAGGAGGAAATATCAGATGATAAAA
>CAZUGK010000128.1:0-5629 GCA_964619815.1 uncultured Clostridiaceae bacterium
TTCGTGAAGGCGGAAGAACAGTTGGATCAGGTGCTGTTGCTTCAATAATCGAATAAAACAGACTCGAGATGCGAGATACGAGAGTTAGCGCAAGGCTTCGAAGCTTTTCATAAAATACTCGAGTCTCGGGTCTAGAGTCTCGAATCTATGCTTTTTTAGTCTTTAAGGACTAGGAAAAATTTCCTAGTCCTTTAGGGCTGTTTTAGAAATTATTTTCTCAAAGATCACTAAAAGTATTGTAATTTGTCCTAAAATGTTATAAAATATATAAGGTTGCGAGACTTAGCATGCGATGAAGCAAGAGGTTGCAGATTAAACCTTGAAAGAGGTGTATTCTGGAAAGCACAGCCGGGGTTCTTGCGGCTGGCGAATTCTTGCCGAGTATTGTCCGTTTCTAGAATTCGGGCGACTCTACTGATTATATTGCTGCTATGGGTGGAAAATGAAGTGTCCTGGCGAGTGAGCCGGACACTAATAAAAAAATAGAACACACCCGGGTGAGTGTATAACAGTATGCGGTTGCACGTAAGCAAATTAAAGCGTGCGATGAAAAGGAGGGAATTGAAAAATGGCAAAACAAAAAATAAGAATCAGATTGAAGGCATATGATCACATATTGATTGATCAGTCAGCTGAAAAAATAGTCGAGACAGCAAAAAGGACAGGCGCAAAGGTGTCAGGTCCGGTGCCGCTGCCGACTGAAAAGGAAATAGTCACAATACTTCGTGCAGTACACAAGTATAAGGATTCAAGAGAACAGTTCGAAGCAAGAACTCATAAAAGACTGATCGACATATTGAATCCAACACCAAAAACAGTTGATTCACTTATGAGACTTGACTTGCCGGCTGGTGTTGACATCGAAATAAAGCTATAATCAGTCACTAGTCACTAGATACTAGTCACTAGATTTGAGTGGGGCTACGAAGACTTTGCCCTAAAACTGGAGACTAGCGACTAGAGACTCGCGGCTAAATTAAATTTAGTATGACCGCAAAGCGGTCCGCTGTAAATTTTGGAGGTGTAAAGAAATGAAAAAAGCAATACTGGGTTTGAAAGTAGGAATGACTCAGATATTCAATAAAGAAGGCAAAGCAGTTCCTGTAACTGTGATAGCAGCAGGTCCTAATGTAGTGGTTCAGAAAAAGACTGTAGAGAATGAAGGATACTCAGCTATACAGGTAGGTTTTGACGATAAAGCCGAGAAAAAGGTTACAAAGCCTATAAAAGGACATTTTGCTAAAGCAAAGGTTGCAACAAAAAGATACCTTAGAGAATTCAGACTCGAAGATGCAGCAGCTTACGAGGTAGGCCAGGAAATAAAGGCAGATGTCTTTACTGAAGGCGAAAGAGTTGATGTAAGCGGTGTATCAAAAGGTAAAGGATATGCAGGCGCCATTAAGAGACATAACTTTCACAGAGGGCCTATGAGACATGGTTCCAAGTACCACAGGGCTGCTGGTTCAATGGGTGCATCATCAGATCCATCAAGAACAATCCCTGGCAAGAAGCTTCCGGGACATATGGGCGCAGAAAATACAACAGTGTTAAACCTCGAAGTAGTTAAAGTTGATCCTGAAAAGAACGTAATCCTTGTAAAAGGTGGAGTTCCTGGAATAAGAGGTTCACTGGTAATGATAAAAGATACAGTGAAAGCTTAAAGAGTTCGAGGTAGAAAGGAGGATGTAAAATGCCTAACGTAGCACTTTACAATATAAGTGGCAAACAGGTTGGAGAAATCGAATTAAGTGAAAATATATTCGGTGCAAACGTGAATGTTGAAGCAATGCACCAGGTAGTTAAAATGTATCTGGCGAACCAGAGACAGGGAACTCAGTCAGCCCTCACCAGAGCTGAGGTAAGAGGCGGAGGAATAAAACCCTGGAGACAAAAAGGAACTGGTAGAGCAAGACACGGAAGCATCAGGTCACCACAGTGGAAGCATGGTGGTATCGTATTTGCTCCAAAGCCAAGATCATATAGGTATTCAGTGCCTAAGAAGATAAAGAGAATAGCAATGAAGTCGGCGCTTAGCTCAAAGGTTAACGACAACAACATTATAGTTCTTGAAGAGCTGAACTTTGATGCACCAAAGACAAAGCAGGTTGTTAGCTTGCTTGATAACCTCAAGGTTGATTCCAAGACACTTATAGTTCTGGCTGACAACAATGAGAACATTGTTAAATCTGCAAGAAACATAGAGGGTGTAAAGACAGCCTTCGTAAACACATTAAACGTATATGACATTTTAAACTACGACAAATTCATAATAACAAAGGACGCTGTTAAAAAAGTCGAGGAGGTGTATGCATAATGAACGCTTACGATATAGTAAGAAGACCGGTAATAACTGAAAAAAGCATGAGCGAGATGGCAGACAAGAAATACACCTTCATAGTTGATATCAATGCAAACAAGACAGAAATAAAAGATGCTATTGAAGAGATCTTCAAGGTAAAGGTTGACAAGGTCAACACTGTAAGAGTATTGGGCAAGATGAAGAGGCAAGGAAGATATGAAGGAAGAAGACCTAGCTATAAGAAAGCAATTGTGAAGCTGACACAAGATAGCAAGGGCATCGAATTCTTCGAAGGACTGTAAAAGGAGGAGAAAAAATGGCAATTAAAAAGTATAATCCGACTTCTCCAGCTAGACGTAACATGACGGTTTCAACCTTTGAAGAAATAACAAGCACCGAACCGGAGAAATCCCTGGTTGAAATATTAAAAAGCAAAGCTGGAAGAAACAATTACGGTAAGATAACAGTAAGACATCAAGGCGGCGGACATAAGAGAAAATATAGAATAATAGACTTCAAGAGAGACAAAGTTGATGTACCGGCAACTGTTGCAACAATAGAATACGATCCTAACAGATCTGCAAACATAGCGTTGTTACACTATGCTGACGGTGAAAAGAGATATATAATAGCTCCTAACGGACTTAATGTAGGCGACACAGTTATATCATCAGAAAATGCTGATATAAAGGTTGGAAATGCATTGCCACTTAGAAGCATACCGGTAGGTACGGTAATCCACAATATAGAGCTTAAAGCAGGCAAAGGAGCACAGTTAGTCCGGGCAGCCGGCAACTCTGCACAGCTTATGGCTAAAGAAGGGGATTATGCACAGGTAAGACTTCCATCCGGAGAAGTTAGGATGATCAGGACTGAATGTAAAGCTACAATAGGTCAGGTCGGAAACCTGGATCATGAAAATATTACATTAGGTAGTGCCGGCAGAAAGAGACATATGGGCTGGAGACCAACAGTAAGAGGTTCCGTAATGAACCCTGTAGACCATCCGCATGGTGGTGGTGAAGGTAGGTCACCGATCGGAAGGCCAGGACCTGTTACTCCTTGGGGTAAACCAACACTTGGATATAAGACCAGAAACAATAAGAAGGCTTCAAGTAAGTTCATTGTAAAGAGAAGAAACGCAAAATAGAATGATTTGTTACGAGTTACGAGTTTCGAGTATTTAAGCAGTGCTACAGGCTTCTTAAATTGCGTAACACGAAACGCGAAACCGGAAATGAAAGGAGGCAAATCAATGAGCCGCTCAACAAAAAAAGGACCTTTTGTAGATGAAAAGTTATTACAGAGAATTATAGATATGAACAAGACAAACAAAAAGGTTGTGCTTAAGACCTGGTCAAGGAGCTCAACAATATTCCCTGAGATGGTAGGACATACCATTGCTGTATATGACGGCAGGAAGCATGTTCCTGTATATGTCACAGAGGATATGGTTGGCCACAAGCTGGGCGAATTTGCTCCCACCAGAACCTTCAGAGGCCATGGACACCACACAGAAAGGTCCACAGCTCTGAAATAAGAAGTGAGAAAAAATAAGCAAAACCTAGCGATAATATGGAAGGAGGTATTCCTGTGGAAGCAAGGGCTACAGTCAAATATGTCAGAATTTCCTCGAGAAAGGTTAATATAGTAATAAATTTGATCAGAGGGAAAAAGGTCGGAGAAGCTGTTGCTATACTAAAGCACACACCAAAAGCTGCATCAGCTATATTGGAGAAGCTTTTAAAATCTGCAGTGGCTAATGCCGAGAATAACTACAACATGGATGTTGATAAATTGTATATCTCAGAGGTTTATGCCACTCAGGGACCTACACTTAAGAGATTTATGGCAAGGGCACAGGGTAGAGGCGTAAGCATACTCAAGAGAACAAGCCATATAACATTGGCGGTTAAGGAAAAAGAGTGAAGAAGGAGGGATTTAAGTGGGCCAAAAGGTAAATCCACATGGACTTAGAGTTGGTATCATCAAAGATTGGGACACAAAGTGGTATGCAGATGATAAGAGCTTTGGAGATTTTCTTGTAGAAGATAACAAGATAAGAGAATTCTTGAAATCAAAGCTTTATGCTTCAGGAGTTTCAAGAATTGAAATAGAAAGAACCGCAGGGAAGATAAAGATTAACATACACGTTGCAAAGCCGGGCATGGTAATCGGAAAAGGTGGAGCCGGAATAGAAGAGCTTAAGAAAGATTTGGAAAAGCTCACAAACAATAAGGGCGTTTCAATAAACATAACAGAAATAAAAGTAGCAGAGATGGATGCTCAGCTTGTAGCTGAAAACATTGCAGCACAGCTGGAAAAAAGAATATCATTCAGAAGAGCAATGAAGCAGTCAATGCAGAGAACAATGCGATCAGGCGCAAAGGGTATAAAGACAATGTGCGCAGGTCGTCTTGGCGGAGCTGAAATTGCAAGAAGCGAATGGTACCGTGAAGGAACAATTCCTCTACAGACTTTGAGAGCTGATATAGACTACGGATTTGCAGAAGCACATACAACCTATGGAAGAATAGGTGTTAAGGTCTGGATATATAAAGGGGAGGTTCTTCCACAAGCCAAAACTCGTAAGAACGAGCCGGCTAAGCTGAATACAGCAGCTGCGGAAGGAGGAGAAGCATAATGTTAATGCCAAAAAGAGTTAAACACCGTAAACAGATGAGAGGCAACATGAGGGGAAAGGCAACAAGAGGCAACGTTATCTCATACGGTGAATTCGGACTTCAGGCTATGGAACCAGGTTGGATTACAAGCAACCAGATTGAAGCAGCCAGACAGGCAATGACAAGATACACAAAAAGAGGCGGTAAGATCTGGATAAAAATATTCCCGGATAAGCCAGTAACTCAGAAACCTGCTGAGACTCGTATGGGTTCCGGTAAAGGTGCTCCTGAATATTGGGTAGCTGTTGTAAAGCCGGGCAGAGTATTATTTGAAATAGCGGGTGTTGAGGAAGAAGTTGCTAGAGAAGCTCTTAGACTTGCAGTCCACAAGCTTCCTATTAGGTGTAAGTTTGTAACCCGCCAGCAAACTGAGGAAATGGTTGGTGATGCAAATGAAAGCTAACAAAGTTCGCGATATGTCAGTAAATGAATTAGAGCAGAAGCTGGTTGAATTAAAAGGAGAGCTTTTTAACCTTAGATTTCAGATGGCTACAGGACAGCTTGAAAACCCTATGAGGGTAAGAGATGTTAAGAAATCTATTGCTAGAATAAAAACCATCCTTAGAGAAAAAGAACTTAAGTCCGTATAGGCAAAGTAGGAAGAAGGAGGTTTAGACTTTGGATAGAAATAATAGAAAGACCAGAA
>CAZUGK010000128.1:5729-12096 GCA_964619815.1 uncultured Clostridiaceae bacterium
CAAAGTAGGAAGAAGGAGGTTTAGACTTTGGATAGAAATAATAGAAAGACCAGAACAGGCAAAGTAGTAAGCGACAAGATGGACAAAACAATAGTTGTTGCTATTGAAACACTGGTTCGTCATCCGCTTTATGGGAAGTCAATAAAGAGAACTACAAAGTTTAAGGCACATGATGAAAACAATGAGTGCAAAATAGGCGATAAAGTAAGAATTATGGAAACAAGACCCTTAAGCAAGGATAAGAGATGGAGACTTGTTGAAATAATTGAGAAAGCTAAGTAAAAATTCCGAAAGGAGGGTTTTGAATGATTCAACAAGAAACACGTTTAAGTGTAGCAGATAATTCCGGAGCAAAGGAACTTTTGTGCATACGTGTAATGGGTGGTTCCATGAGAAGGTATGGAAACATTGGTGATATAATAGTTGCTTCTGTTAAAGACGCAACACCAGGCGGTGTTGTTAAAAAGGGAGATGTTGTAAAAGCCGTTATAGTAAGATCTGTAAAGGGTTTGAGACGTCCTGACGGAAGCTATATAAAATTTGATGACAATGCAGCAGTAATCATTAAGGACGACAAGCAGCCGAGAGGAACCCGTATATTCGGGCCTGTTGCAAGGGAACTTCGTGAAAAGGATTTTATGAAAATAATATCCCTCGCACCTGAAGTGCTTTAAGGGAGGTGTAATGAATGGCAAACACAGAAGTTAAGAAATTGCACGTTAAAAAGGGAGATACTGTAGTAGTTATCTCTGGTAAGGATAAGAATAAAAAGGGCAAAGTGCTTATAGCTCTGCCGCAGGAAGGTAAAGTACTTGTTGAAGGCGTTAATATGAGCAAGAAGCATAAGAAACCCGGCAAGGACATGCAGCAGGGTGGTATCATACACCAAGAGTCACCAATATTCAGTTCAAAGGTAATGCTTTGGTGCGAAAAATGCAACAAGGGCGTAAGACTTGGACACAGAATACTGGATGATAAATCAAAGGTAAGATACTGCAAAAGCTGCGGAGAAGTATTAGATAAATAATCTCTGAAGGGAGGTAAAAAGAAATGGCCAGGCTAAAAGAGAAGTACCTGAAGGAAGTTGCTCCTGCATTAATGCAGAAGTTTCAATATAAGAGTGTTATGCAAATTCCAAAACTTGAGAAAGTAGTAATAAATATGGGTTTAGGAGATACTAAGGACAATGCCAAAGGGCTTGATGCCGCAGTATCAGAGCTTGGAACAATAACAGGACAGAAGCCCGTTGTTACAAAGGCAAGAAAGTCAGTAGCATCGTTTAAAGTGAGACAGGGAATGTCAGTTGGTGCGAAGGTTACACTCCGCGGTGAGCAGATGTATGAATTCCTTGACAAGTTGTTTAACATAGCTCTTCCAAGAGTAAGAGACTTTAGAGGGGTGTCTGCCAAATCCTTTGATGGAAGAGGAAACTACTCACTTGGTATAAAAGAACAACTCATATTCCCGGAAATAGAATATGATAAAGTTGATAAAGTAAGGGGTATGGATATTATATTCGTAACCACAGCCGAGACTGACGAGGAAGCAAGGGAACTCTTGAGACTCCTCGGAATGCCTTATGCAAGCTAGTATAGAAACTTTGCGAAGGAGGTAAAATTGTGGCTAAGAAGTCAATGGTATTAAAGCAGCAGAAAACACCAAAGTATAAGACTAGAGCGTATACCAGATGCAAAATATGCGGAAGACCACATGCTTATTTGAGAAAATATGGCATATGCCGTATTTGTTTCAGAGAACTGGCATATAAGGGACAAATTCCTGGTGTTAAGAAAGCAAGCTGGTAAGATAACATAGCTAGTGTTAAATCATGACACTGAGTGAATATAGACAGTTTTTCAGATAATAACCCAAAGTGCTAAGCACTATATGGACTGCCGGAAAGGCTCATCCATGAATTACGGTATAAGGGAGGTTAAGATTAATGGTTACAACTGATCCAATTGCTGATATGCTAACCAGAATCAGGAATGCCAATACAGTAAAACACGACACGGTTGATGTTCCTGCTTCAAATATTAAAAAGGCTATTGCGCAAATCCTGCTTGATGAAGGATATGTAAAGGGTTACGAGATCATTGAAGATGGAAGCAAGAGCATAATAAGAATAAGCCTTAAATATGGATCAAACAAGCAGAAGGTTATAACAGGCTTAAAGAGGATAAGCAAACCAGGGCTTAAAGTATATGCAAAGAATGAAGATATACCAAAGGTACTTGGAGGACTTGGCATAGCAATCATTTCGACATCCAAGGGCATAATGACAGATAAGAGCGCGAGACTTCAGGGTGTTGGCGGAGAAGTGCTTTGCTACGTTTGGTAAAATCTTACGTATAGAGGAGGTGCAAGCATGTCACGTATAGGAAAATTACCTATCGCAATTCCTCAGGGAGTTGAGGTAAAAATAGCTGATGACAATACGGTTTCCGTTAAGGGACCAAAGGGTCAGCTGGCTAAGAAGATGAATGATGAAATTAATATAGCTATGGAAGACGGCAAGGTAATAGTAACAAGACCTTCCGACCAGAAAATGCACAGAGCGCTGCACGGGCTTACAAGAGCCCTCATCAACAACATGGTAGAAGGTGTTTCAAAAGGATTTGAAAAAACACTTGAGATTAATGGTGTTGGATACAGGGCTGCAAAAGCAGGCAAGAAGCTCACACTTACAATGGGTTACTCACATCCTGTAGAAATGGATGATCCGGAAGGTATAACAACTGAAGTTCCTGCTCCAAACAAAATAGTCGTTAAAGGCGCCGATAAGGAGAAGGTTGGAATACATGCTGCCAATATCAGAGCGGTAAGAAAACCTGAGCCTTATCTAGGAAAAGGAATTAAATACGCTGATGAAGTAATCAGACGTAAAGAAGGTAAAACAGGTAAGAAATAAATAGCAAAGGGGTGACAAAGGGTGATAACTAAAGCAAGTAAGAACAGCACAAGGCAGAAAAGACATTTAAGAATGAGAAAGAAGCTTGTTGGTACAACAGAGAGGCCAAGATTGAATGTTTTCAGAAGCCTTAACAACATATATGCTCAGATCATTGATGACGAAAAGGGTGTTACTTTAGTATCAGCCTCAACTCTGGATAAAGAGTTAAAGGATAATCCAGGTCACGGCGGAAACAAGGAAGCAGCAAAAGCAGTTGGCGAATTAGTAGCCAAGAAAGCTGTTGAAGCTGGTATAAAGCTGGTTGTTTTCGACAGAGGCGGATATATATATCACGGAAGAGTTAAGGAACTGGCTGATGCAGCTAGAGAAGCCGGATTGGAATTCTAGGATAAGGGAGGGAAATAAATGCAGCCAATAGATGCAAGTAAACTTGACCTTAAGGAAAAGGTTGTTGCAATAAATAGAGTTGCTAAGGTTGTTAAAGGTGGTAGAAACTTCAGATTTAGCGCCATAGTAGTTGTTGGAGACGGAAACGGCTATGTTGGGGTTGGCACCGGAAAATCTGTTGAAATACCTGAAGCAATAAGAAAAGGCATCGAAGATGCAAAGAAAAACCTTGTAAAAGTTGCTATAGTTGGAACTACAATACCTCATGAAGTTGTTGGAGTGTCCGGCTCAGGCAAGGTTCTTCTGATGCCTGCAGAAGAAGGTACTGGTGTTATAGCAGGCGGTCCTGCCCGTGCGGTTCTCGAACTGGCCGGCATAAAGGATATAAGAACAAAATCATTAAGATCAAATAATCCAAGAAATATGGTTAATGCAACAATAGAAGGCCTCGCTTCATTGAGGACAGCTGAAGATGTGGCAAGGCTTAGAGGCAAAACTGTTGAAGAGATATTAGGCTAGGAGGGAATAACCTTGGCTAAACTAAAAGTTAAACTGGTTAGAAGCATGATCGGTAGAAAAGAGAACCAGGTGCGCACAGTAGAAGCTCTGGGACTCAAAAAAATAAACAGTGAAGTTGAGCATAACGATACACCTCAAATAAGAGGTATGATTGAGAAGGTTAAACATTTGGTTGAAGTAAAGGAAATGTAATCAAGGAGGTGTAAATATGAAATTACACGAGCTTAAACCTGCAGAAGGTACGACGAAGTCCAAAAAGAGACTTGGCAGAGGTACAGCTTCAGGTCAGGGCAAGAGCGCAGGCAAAGGCCAAAAAGGACAGAAGTCCAGGTCTGGCGGCGGAGTAAGAATTGGTTTTGAAGGCGGACAGATGCCTTTGTATAGAAGACTGCCGAAGATTGGTTTTACTAATATATTCAGAAGAGAATATGCAGTTGTTAACCTCAGTGACCTTGAAAGGTTCGACAACGGAACAGTTGTCAATCCGGACTTACTAAAGGAATCCGGTCTGGTAAAAGCAATGCATAACGGCATTAAAATACTTGGCAATGGAGACCTTACAAAGAACTTGACAGTACAAGCGCATAAATTCAGCAAAACAGCTGCAGACAAGATTGCAGCAGCAGGAGGAAAGGTAGAGGTGATATAGGGTGTTTAATACAATAAGAAATGCTTGGAAGATTCCTGATCTGAGACAGAAAATGCTCTTCACACTAGCAATGCTTATTATATTCAGACTCGGAAGCTTCATTCCTGTACCTGGTATGAATACCGAAGCTCTGGGAAAGCTTATTCAGAGCGGCGGTTTGCTCGGGTTTTTCAACACTATTTCAGGTGGAGCATTTGATAACTTCGCAATATTCGCAATGAGCATAACACCTTATATTAACGCAACCATTATAATGCAACTTCTTACCATAGCCATTCCTAAGCTTGAAGCACTCGCCAAAGAAGGCGAGGAAGGCAGAAGGAAGATTGCCCAGTACTCAAGGTATTTGACAGTCATACTGGCACTCATCCAAGCTCTCGCTTTATCTTACGGACTTAGGGGATACCTTCTGAGGACAGACGTTGCATCAGTTATACTGGTTGCACTTTCGCTTACAGCTGGAACCGCTTTCCTGATGTGGTTAGGTGAGCAGATAAACGATAAAGGTATTGGTAATGGTATATCACTTTTAATCTTTGCAGGTATAGTATCCAGGATTCCTGGAGGAGTTAAGTCAATTTACGAGCTTTACAAGGCAAAAACAACAAACATAGTAGAGATAGTATTGTTTGTAATATTTGCAATACTAATAGTCATGGGTGTTGTACTTATACAGGAAGGTCAGAGAAGAATACCTGTACAGTATGCAAAGAGAGTAGTTGGCAGAAAAATGTACGGCGGACAGAGTACTCATATTCCGCTGAAAGTAAACCAAGCCGGAGTTATACCGGTAATATTTGCAATGTCGTTGATAGCATTCCCGGGACAGATTGCGCAGTTCTTCCCGAATTCCGGTGCATACAGGTTCTTTAACACATATTTGGGTTGGGGATCATGGCTGCACAGTATACTTTATGCATTGCTGATAATTGGATTTACATACTTCTACACTGCAGTTACTTTTAACCCTGTAGAAGTTGCCAATAATATAAAGAAGTATGGCGGATTCATACCAGGAATAAGACCTGGAAAGCCAACTTCCGACTTCATCACAAAGTCGTTAAACAGAATAACGTTGGTAGGAGCATTTTTCCTTGCTATTATAGCTATAGTACCAATATTCCTTATGAACTTTACAGGTATCAAAGTATACTTTGGAAGTACTTCACTGCTTATAGTAGTTGGTGTTGCAATGGACTTTGTAAAGCAGATCGAGGCACAGATGGTTATGAGGAATTATCAGGGCTTCCTGAAGTAGGTAATGGCCTATTGAGCGCATAAGTGCGAATTCAATAAAGTAAGGAAATGTTTTGCGAAACTCAATATATAATAAAAGAATTTTCGCAAAATGAATTGTTAGGAGAGTAGAAATGAGGATAGTGTTGTTGGGTTCGCCAGGATCCGGCAAGGGTACTCAGGCGAGCAGTATAGAAAATAAGTACAGAATACCGCACATATCCACGGGAGATATATTCAGAGATAACATTAGCAGAAATACTCCAATAGGTGTGGAGGCAAAAAAATACATTGAAAAGGGCCTATTGGTTCCCGACGAATTGACTCTCAAAATAGTAGAAAATAGATTTCTTGAAGATGATTGCAAAGAAGGATTCCTGCTGGATGGTTTCCCAAGAACTTTGGTCCAGGCGGAAGCGTTAGACGAAGAACTTGAAAGAATGGCAAAGAAACTTAGTGCAGTTGTAAACCTGGAGGTATCTGATAAAACAATTATTGATAGAATGACCAACAGGAGAGTCTGCAGTAATTGTGGCGAGAACTATAGCTTAAGCTTTTACAAGCCCACAGTAGATGAAATTTGTGACAAGTGCGGAGGAAAGCTTTATGTCAGGGAAGATGACAAGTTGGAAACAGTGACAAATCGTTTAAAAGTATATAAG
>CAZUGK010000129.1:0-10782 GCA_964619815.1 uncultured Clostridiaceae bacterium
AAGCCTTAGTTAAGTGTGCTCTTTTTTGGCTAAATCGTCGATATTTTTCACGCTATTTCCTCCTTTTTTTTACCCATTGCATTAAATCGTCAATTTCCTGATTCGATAATTGATCACCATCATATAATGTGTTAATCAGGCTTAAAAAAGAATCTCCATGATATTGGCGGACAAAGCTTTTTGTTTCAAATGCGAGGTATTCATCCCTAGTAATTAGCGGGTAATATGTGCGTTCTTTTCCATTCTTTTCTGTTCTAAGAAAACCTCTTTCGACTAAACGCTGCAATAGAGAAATTATAGTAGGTGCTTTCCACTGACGTCTATTCCCCAGTTGTTCCATCACCATTGCTGTGGTGATAGGTGGCTCGTTCGTCCAAACTACTTGCATGACTTCAAATTCTGCATCCGGTAATTTTTTCATGATGATTATAACAGCTCCTTCATATTAGACAAATGTCGTTATTTATATTTTACATTTGTCTAATATGAAAGTCAATAGTAAATAAAATTTTTATATATATTTAAGGATAAGTGTCAGGGAAAAACAATCCACAAATTGATGTACTCACTCATATGATTTTCGAACGATTAATTTCTAAAGATCGTTTACTCGTTTTAATGAATTCAATCATAGATATCTCATTTATTTATGACATATTTGATAAGAAGGATTGCTGCAATTGTCCTTTAAGCGACCAGTGCTTATACAAAGATAAGAATGGCAAATTACAAAGCTGTAATAGGGTTGTGGATGTTCTACTAAGTTATGACGCAGTGTTGAACGATATGAAAAGGAATGAAACTCAAGAATTCGAAGAAGCCAACAACAAGAGGTTCAAGATAGAAAGAAGATTTGCAACAATGGTAAGGAACCATGGGCTGCGGTGATGCCGCTATGTGAGATTAGGACGGGCTAAGATCCATATTACTCTGGCAAATATGGTATGTAATATAGTCAGGATGATAAATCTGCTTTGCCAGCCTAGCTTTGCTGCGTCTCAAAATTAAAAAGCTCCAGCAAAGGAGCTTTTTAGAGTATTGTAATTGTTGATATATGAGAAATAGTCTTTAGTGCGTCTTTTCTAAATAGCCAATTATCCTTTTGACTATGCCTCTAAGTTCCAATTTACTGCCAATGTTTTTAACATTTATATGGCCGTTTTTACTGCAATTATTCTTATACTCGTCCAGCATTGCAACATATAAGAAACCTCTTGCACCCCCGCTTGCCAATGGTCTTAACCGTTCCAAGATAATTCTGTGGTAATTCCCTTTTGTAAAAGTAAAGTTCACTCCCTCTGAAATCTCATGCTTTTTTAAACCAAAGGACAGCATTGCCTTTTCAACCTGTTTATAGTCCATAATAGCACTCCCTTCAAAATCCTTAGTTTTTCTTCCATACCAGCCTTGTCCCATAGAGTGTAAGAGGCTTCTGCCCTTTGATACTTCCCACTTCTGCAATTGCTTTGCACTTTTACGTTCCATTTAGTGTTACCGCGATACACTAATTGCACCATAATAGTATCAATAAGTTTTAATACTTGGATTGCTTATGCAATAAGTGGATAACTATGGTGCCTGACACCCATCCCCCAAGGTTTGACTGGTCTATTTTGGGTATGTAGAAAACTGACAAAATTATCTCACGTTACAATCAACAATCAACCAATCGGGACACAGATTTCGCAAAGATGCTGCTCAACCTGTTCAGCCGCATAACGCTCCAAAATCGGTCGTGTAGTGTCAGGAAGATAGCCGCTTTCGGATAATACAGGGAAGATTTCTACCCAAGCCTGCTCTACAGCTTCGGCTGTGTGTTTCACTGTAAAAACCGCATACTTTCCTCCGACGATTTCACCATGCTGTACATTGTCGCCTGCGGGAAAGTGTTCATCAGCAAGGAGAATGCAAGCATCATAGCGACAATTCTCAGGCGATGTTGTTTGTGGATTATCATGTGCGATGCCAAAAATCACCGCTTTACTGTTCATTAGTTTGTTGGCTTTCGCCCAATGTTTCAATTGTTCCATAGCCTGGATATTTTCCTTACCATAAGCTCCTATTTGTCGTATATACGCAATAGAGCATGATGGGATAGTTTCAATATTCATGTTCATTGTATGGTATCCTCTTTCATATGATTGTGACCGGTCCTTTTTCACCATACAATGCTTTAAAATGAAATGCAAACTAATTTTTAAAAGTTGTATATTTTTACCAGTAATTTCACCATTTTACGCAAGTATTGACTGGAGCGTCGTAGGGATGTAAAGAGAAACGCGCCAATGGATACTACCCATGCCCTTTATCCACCCTGATCACGGCCAAAATAATTATAGGAATCCGTGCTGATCACAGCGTCGAAGGATTCTTCAGCAAAAGAGAGTTTTTGCATCCCCTGAGCTACAAGCTATTAATAGCAATACTCTCAATAATGGCCCCTACCAACATTAATGCGAACCCCGTCATCAATACAATCTTTTCGGCTGTTGTCAGATGAATATCCTTGATTTTTCGTGTCACGGTTTTTTGCCGCTTGTCAATACCGTGGCAATGTGTGCGACCGAACAGGTAATGAGTAACTGCCCCATCATTTCCCAAAGTCCCGCCCTATGCGCGAGATCAAAGGTACGGGCAATCCTGTCAAGAAGCGGAACCGCAGCGCCTGCCATTGAAAATGACCATGTTCCCAGTACAACTCCATTTTGACAAATCAGTACAAAAAAGGCCAGATATCCGATGGAGAGATAGTTTGCTTCCAATTCCTTTTTTTGACCGAAAAGGCTTCCTAAAACAATAACCAATACAGACAGCATATTAAAAAAGAAGATTTGAAGTATGAGAATAAAAGTATTGCCGGAAAGTCAAGGTGTCAGGCACGTTAGTTAGACAGTTATATTCGGCGCTTTCATCAATAACTGCTTAACTGTCGGGCCTGGCACATAATTGCTACGCGTACTTCACAATTAAGAAGGCTTATGTGGTTGATGAAGCAGCCTGTGCAGCATCAGCATTCGCACAATCAACAGCCAACATGGTGCAAATACACATTAACTTGTCAGCGCCGTCCTTTATATCGATAACATAGCTGTCACCCCAGGAAAACCACTCCTTATCCACTGACATGATAACTTGATTATCTAAGGTAAGTGTGAAACTATGAGCAGAAAAATTACCTTCGAGAATGTATGGAGCGTTTTTAATATAATATTCCTGCTTAAAGAATGTAAATCTTTGCACAAGCTCAAGCTCTTCAGCAGCACCTTCTATGTTTATAAAAAATCTTGGGTGAAACGAAAAAACCTTTTGACGGATATGTGCCACTTCTCTTGATTGAGCATCATAGACATGAAGCTTGTGCCCCATGGAAAATACCTCTCCCTCAACAAAGTAGCAGTCGTTTCCCTGGTCATCCTTGATAGTAAACTTGTCACCCCAGGAAAAAACCTTTTGTTTCATAAAAAACCGCATAATATTCCCTCCTTACTATAGCTCACTTTTTTCAAATTGCATACATAACTCCTTTAGTTCATGAATTTAATAGCCTTTACAAATGTTAATTCTACTATCATGGGAAAATCCATCAACGACATAATCGTGATCTATATTTCCCAATGTACTTTTGTTTCGTCATATCTTGGAACAAATTCTTTTTCCTCGGATGGATAACCTAAAGTAATTACTGCAATGGGAATAACCTTTTCTCTCAGGGAATAAAAATTACAAACGTATTTATACCTTTCACTTGTTTTGGGCAAACAGCACCATGTGGCACCTAATTCCAACCCATGAGCAGCTAGCAACATATTTTGGGCAGCAGCAGAACAGTCTTCCAAAAAAAACTCATTTACACCTTGAATACTTTTATCACCACAAA
Source organism: uncultured Clostridiaceae bacterium (assembly GCA_964619815.1). Taxonomy (GTDB): domain Bacteria; phylum Bacillota; class Clostridia; order Lutisporales; family Lutisporaceae; genus BRH-c25. The sequence continues at coordinate 3,878 of CAZUGK010000129.1, forward strand.
CTATTATACAGCAATCGGCCGTATTTAATGATATGTAATTGCTTTGTCCAATATCAGCATTGATTAAATTATCCATGAAAGCTTTACTTCGTGTTACTATGAAGTACCATGGCCGTTTATTTTTAGCTGTGGGAGCACAAAATCCAGCCTCAAGAATTGTTTCTATTTTTGACCTCTCAACTTCCTTGGATATAAACGATCGAATACTTCTTCTTGTTTTAATTGCTGTCAATACGTCCATATCACAAGTATGTTTTTCTATTTTTGTGCGTTTTCCCGAGCTATGTATAGCACCTCCATCAAGGCTCATTGTAACTTCAATTTCCAAATCATCACCGATAAAACCTAGTCTTTTCTGTAGTGATTTATCTACGGTCATTACATAAAGTCCGTTACCCCTTGAAATCAGCTTATTCCTATATTCTTTTCCATTTATAGTGCCAAAAACCTTTATAGTGCCTTTGCTTACATTGAATGTCTGGACAGGGTTGAAGGGTAGTTCAATAAGGGTTAAGCTGCCCTTAATATCTGGTTTTTTAAGAATAGTATTAGTGCCACGCTGTCAACTTTTCAACTTATTTCCTTTTAGAAATTTCATATTGAAATGCTTAATATAAAAGCAATAAGGATGGATTTCTTTTTGCCAAGGAGTTTGCTTATTACTGAAGAAGGTCTCATAGAACGTGGCACCTGAAGTATAAAATTCCCTTGAAATGCCTACTTTAAAATATATCCATATCTCTGATCTGCTTAAGATTTTCTATTACCAAGCTGTAGCTTACATCTTCAAATAACAAATCTCTTGTAATTTCCTCATAGTCCTTCTTGTAGAAATCCTTCTCAATGATTTCCCCCAATATACCATTTACAGAGCATCCAGCTTGCGCTGACGGGCACATTTTGCTTTTACTTCTAGCCTCACGCACTTCCTCAATGAGATTTGGCAAGTTTTCATTCAATTTTGCTTTCGGATAAAGCTTGTACAAATCATACAAATGCCTTGAATGCTCTTTTATATTTCCGCCTAAATAATAATCGCAAACAGCAAATACTTTATCGACAAAGGTTCTTTCCAAAGTCTGCACTTTGACCTTAAGCGGCTCCAGTTGGTACTGTGTTATCATATCTTCTAGTTTACGTTTCTTTAAGAATTGATAAATATAACAGTCTGCATCAAGGATCTCGGTCGGAAATGATCTGATTGATATTGCAGTTTCCACAATAAGATGGGGTTTTATTGAATCAATCGTATATTCTGAATCATAATTGATAACAAATTTATTAAAGTCTCTGCGACTTCGGATTTCTTCCCTATTGTATAGTTCCATACCACAGTTTTCTATCACTTCAATAACTGTCTGAGTAAATTTTTTTCTCATTCCTTCGGTCATTTTGTCCGCACCATTATCGAAGTTTAGATCAATATCTTCCGAAAAGCGTTCTATTAATTTATAGCATTTAGATAATGAAGTTCCACCCTTAAATATGATTGATGGTTCTCTTGCTACCAATTCTTTTAGAATATAAGTTACAAAATAGTCCTTTTCTATGATGGCTGCATTAATATTCATTTCTTCTGCTGTCATTCCAATAGTCTGTTCAAACAATTCTTTATCCTTATGTAAGTTCACTGATAACCCCACTTTCAATCATATTTTTCGCTGTACGTGAAGGAAACTTCGTTATATATGAAAAAACTTCCTCGCGCTTAAGCTTTTGCTTTCTCACAAAACTTTTCAGATTAACTATTGACTCCTCGGACATGTCCTTTAAATTGATACGATTCATTAAATCAAGGAATTGCAAGATTTTTGCATTTTGTTCAGTGACTTCCACACTTGATTTGCGCACTCGGACCTTTTGATTTCCTATCATTACTTCCCTAAGTCTTGAGCCCTCGTTATTTGTTACTATCTCTACAACATTCGGCACTTGTGCAGTTATTCCTATTGCATTTTCAAGAGTTAATCCTGCATAAAAACCATAAGCATTCCTTCCATTGGAAATATATTTTTTCTCATATACTTTTTTTGCGCTGAGTCTGGACATTCCTAGTGGTGTCATCTTTGGAATATAGTAAATTCCTTGCCCAAAGCGTTCTAATTTCCTACGCTTTACCAAGCGGGTAAATACCTGCCTAATATACACTTCGTTCATACCGTCTATATTAATTTCATTTAATAAAATAGGTTCATTATAACCATATTTCTTCTCAAGGTCTTGCATAATTTCCATATCCTTCACCTTCTTTCACCTCCACTATACTTTATTAGAAGTATTTTGTCAACATTTGTGACAATCTTTCTATTATCAGTGTATGAAGAATAATAGAATTTATACTCAAAGATTTATAATATATATGTACAGTATCTGCCCAAATAAAAACCCCCCTGCCATCATGATGACAGGAAGGTCTTTTATCGATTATTTTACACCCTTGATCGCTCTAACTCAAAACTTCAATATCTCTGTAGAGCTTAAAAATACCAGAATTATAATAACAGGGACTGGAGTTTAAGTGCCAGTCTGTCTAAACTTGTTTTCCTTTTAAGCCGCTTTCGCATTTGCTTATGATACGGTTCATCATAACGGAGCTTAAGTGCCAGTTTGTCAACTTGTCAACTTACTCTCTTTATAACTTTTAATAGAAATACATACACAAAACCATCCTGCATACTATGTCAGACATCGAGAACGCTTAAGTGTCAGGCACTTATCTACGCTTTTTTATATGTGTAACAGGTTCCTGTATCAGCAAAAAATGAGCAAAAAATTGAAGATTTTACCCATATCATTCAAATCTTAAATATGCAAGCTATATACCGCCATAAATCAAATAGCATAATAGCATTCTTATAGATTTCTAAATAGAATATGCCTATTTACCACAACACTTCTTATACTTTTTCCCACTTCCACAAGGGCAAGGTTCATTTCTCCCTATCTTGGCTACCCCTATTTGATTATTTGCCCGTACAAAAAACTGAGAGCTTTTAGTTATTGCATCTGCCAAACCATAAGCCTTTTTCATCTCTGCGGGTGTATGTCCACCGTTTACCCATAACCGTGTATTATTTATAACATCCGTAATGTATGGTAAAAGCTCATCAATGGTTTTTTTGTTCTTAAACTGAATATTTCTCCTTTCAAATTCAAAAAATATATCTTGCATTGAAAATGACCAGCTCAGAGAACATTGCAACTGGATATCGTCGACAAGTTCATCGACCAATTCCTCATCATTGCATATATTATGCAAAATATGCTTCCTTAAGGCTGTTAGTTGAGCCGTGGCCTCATAATACATATCATCTTTGTATTTTAACAGCTCCTCTTTTTCGGGTATATAGTGAGATACTTTTTCATATTTGCTATCAAGTTCTTTAAATTCATCATCCGTATCAGTATCCTGAAAATAGTCGCTTGCAATATAAGCTCCATGCATAAAGAATATCTGCTGTCTCTGGCAAAAGCACCAGTATATTTGCATAAGCTCCATATCGTCTAGCTTCTCACTATTCTGAGCATTAAATATTTCCAGTAAAAGCTGCGGCTTATAAATACCATAGAGATTCGCCAGTGCTAGGATGTAGCTATAAATCAATTGATACCTTTCACGTTTTTTATTGAATGCGTTTTTGTTAATCCTTTTATATACGTCTTTTATCTCATCCGGTGCAACAAAAATCAGTTCATCATTATAATAAAAGGAGAACAGCAAACCTCTCTTCATTAAGTACAAATAGTCCCCAGGGACAATACCACCATCCTTTAAACAGGTTGTATCAAGAAGTGTTGCTAGTAGCTGCAGCTCTTTTGGATCTGCAATCAGTAAAATATCCTCAATATTATCAATATCCGTAATGCATCCAAACAGAGAAGTGGCCAGCTCAGGCTTATTCATTTTCGATCTGCCGGGCAACTCATATACAGAAGCTAAATAAGAAAGCTTTTCTTTGGTTAAAGCTAACAGAATATCTGTTAAACCTGTTCTCGCAACCATTTTTATTGCATGTCCCATATTGATTTGTTCTATCTGCCATTCAAAGCCTGTTACCATATCTCTTCCCTCCCTAGTAAGTTAACATACTTTTAAAGTCACAGTAATTTTGACTGTACATTGCAAATTAAAACCTTCCTGCATGCCAGTAAGCTACAGGAAGGTTTTTATTAACTATTTAGCACCCTTGATTACTCTGATTTCTACATCCTGCTTTTCAACCTTGGAGCTAATATCATCAACCTTTTTTTCGAGTACAGTAAGCTTTTCATAAGTCTGGCTATATCCATCAAACAGGGTTTTTGAATTGGCATCAAGCTTATTTTCGATACGTATCATGTTTTTATGCAGGTTCTCAACTTTTGAATCCAGGCTACCTACTTTTGAATCCAGGCTACCTACTCTTGAATCCAAACTACCCACTTTCGAATCCAGGCTATCTACTTTTGAATCCAAACTACCCACTTTCGAATCCAAACTACCTACTTTCGAATCCAAACTACCTACTTTTGAATCCAGGCTACCTACTTTTTCTGTTATATCTACCTTAAAATCCTTAAATTCTACATACATCTTTTCTATTAATTCATATATTCTATCTTCCAAGGCTTTCACTCCCCTTATGGATTATTATAGCATATGTCAAAAGCAAAGGAATATACTTTTTTTACCTTTTCTGTTGACAGATTACTACCTAGCACCATAAGTTCCTGTAATACCGACATATTTTTTTACCATCTATTGAATTATCAGGAAATAGAATGTAATATGAAATTGGTGGTATTACCACGGAAGATTGGGGGGTGTATTCTTTTGGAAAAAAAGTCTGCCGAGACCTTGGTTGAGGAATATTTTATAAAGGAAATATTAAATGACAGCCTAAGGGCTCATACAATGTTGAAGCCTGAAAGGGAGCTGGCAGAAAATCTGGGATACAGCCGGCCTGTAATACATAAGGCTATTATCCGTCTTGAAGAACGAGGATTATTGACTATCATACCACGAAGAGGGGTACGTGTTAATGACTATAGAGAATCAGGAAAGCTGGGACTATTAGACAGTATATATGACCTGTACCGCACCGGTATTAGTAAGAAACTGAATACTTCCATGCTGGAATTCATACGTGAAAACCTGGAAGATCTACTGCTGACGCTGCTGGATGGTGAGCCGGAGAAGCTTCAGGAGTGTTGTCTTCTTCAGGAGGAACGCCGGTATGCAGGGGGTGAAGATGTTTTCAAGTGGATGCATACATATGCGGTCTATTGTGAGAATCCTATTTATTCCATGCTGATTAATGAATTCAGGACCGGTATCATCAACGTAGGCAATGCAGTCTTAGGCGGGGAAGAACATGCAGCCTTTGTATGCTTGCTAAAAGAGGTGAATGGTATTCTTCAGTCCGGGCTGAGAGAAGAGCTTAAAGAAAAGCTTAGGGAGCTCTTTGCTTTTATCAAATATCATTGGTTGGGAAGGGATGATGAAAATGAATAATAATCCTGCTGTGAAAACTTTTATGGGTGCAGCGGTCTTGCTGGTTATCATGCTGTTGATAACCGGACTTCTGACCTATGTGATACCCAACGGGGAATTCAATATGCAGACCATGACTTATAGGGAGCTTGATATCAGAGGAATCCCAATCGTCCAATGGCTGCTTTCGCCTGTCCTGGTTCTTGCCAGTGACTCAGGTCCCCTTGTCATAGCAATTATAGCATTTCTAATGATTGTTTCAGGCTCTATAAATTTACTGAAGGAAACGAGATTGATAGATGGAATTGTGGTTACTGTTGTTAAGCGGTTCTCCAAAAATGAGTTTCTGCTGCTCTGTATTCTTGTTTTTCTGTTTATGGGCCTTGGTGCATTTATTGGTATATTTGAAGAGGTCGTTCCTTTGGTGCCTCTTGTGATTATGCTGGCCAGAAATATGGGTTGGGATGATTTGACGGGCCTCGGGGTCAGTCTGCTTGCCTGCGGGTTGGGATTTGCAGCAGCAGTGACAAATCCTTTTACCATTGGTGTAGCACAGGAACTGGCCGGATTACCTGTTTTTTCTGGTGCTCCGTTCAGAGTACTGGTCTTTTTATGTGTGTATGGCATTTTGATATGCTTTCTATACAACCGTATAAGAAAGCACAGAAGTCAGCAGCTTCAAGCAGAGTTGGAAATTGATAAAAATGTTCCAAGAAATGCATATATATTCTTTGTATTTCTAATGGCATTTATGTTTGTGATCATTGGCGTGACGTCCTTTGTCCCTATTCTCAGAGATTTAAGCCTTCCTGTTATCGGTATGATATTTCTCATTGCGGCGCTGGGTGTAGGCTCTATTACCTCCGGCAATATAATGTGGGTTCTGAAAAAATTCGGGGCAGGTATAAAAGATATGCTGCCGGCAGTTCTCCTAATATTATTGGCTACCGGGATCAAGCATGTAATGACCGAAGGACATATACTGGATACTGTTTTATACTGGGTATACCAAAATGTCGACAGCTTCTCTCCGTTGGGAGCGTTATTTGCAACTTTTCTTCTGGCAATGGTGCTTGACTTTTTTATAGGTTCCGGCAGCGCCAAGGCCTTTATACTTATGCCGCTGCTAATGCCGATTATGGATATTTTGGGCCTGGGAAGGCAATTGGGGATACTCGCTTTTCAGTTTGGCGACGGCTTTTCTAATGTGCTGTATCCTACAAATGCAGTGCTTTTAATCACCCTCGGATTATCCAAGATAAGTTATGGAAAGTGGCTGAAATTTGTTCTCCCTCTGCAAATCGTATTATTTTTCCTTTCGCTCCTTTCAATTGCCGTCGGATATCTGATTGGCTATGGACTTTAGCTTTTAGCAATCGGGAGGAGGAATTGTAATGTACTATATTCTATTGGGCTTATTGCTATTATGGCT
>CAZUGK010000129.1:10792-11990 GCA_964619815.1 uncultured Clostridiaceae bacterium
TATGGCTGTGTATTATACTAATAAGGGCGCTGCGTTTTACGCCTCCGGCAGAAAAGGCCGTAGAGGCTGAAGCTGTTCATCCGGATGCAGATCTTGCCGCAGGCAATCTTTCAAAAATGGTTATGTGTAAAACGGTATCATATAATAATAGAGAAGAAATTGATAAGGCGGAATTTGATAAGTTCAAGAAGCTTCTTATTAAGTTATACCCTAAGGTCCACCAGGTTTGTGACAGGAAGGAAATTGGAGCTGCAGGCATTTTGTACCACTGGAAGGGAAGAAGCACCGGGGATGCAACAGTGCTGATGTCTCACTATGATGTGGTACCCGCAAATGAAGCATTATGGGCGAGACCTCCCTTTGACGGGGTGATAGAAAAGGGTACTGTATGGGGACGGGGCACCCTGGATACCAAAGGGACATTGTGTGCAATCATGGAGGCCGCCGAATATCTTATAGCTCAGGGTTTTGTTCCTGAGCAGGACATTTATTTCTCCTTTTCCGGCGAAGAGGAGATAAGCGGAGCTTCAACGCCGGATATCGTAGAGTATATGAAAAGCTGCAATATCAAGCCTGCCCTTGTACTGGATGAAGGCGGGGCTGTTGTTGAGGATATATTCCCCGGTGTCTCAAAGCCAAGCGCCATGGTAGGCATTGGCGAGAAGGGTTATCTGGATCTGGAGCTGAGTATTAACGGTCAGGGAGGACACTCCTCCGCACCGCCGCCCCATTCATTGGCAGGCATTCTGGCTAAAGCTGCGGTAAGAATAGAAGGCAAACCCTTTAAGGCGCATTTAACACCGCCTGCATTTGAGCTGTTCAATACACTTGGAAGACATTCAAGCTTTGCATTAAGGCTGGTTTTTGCAAACCTGTGGTGTTTCATGCCTTTGCTGAATTTTATGTTTAAACGCAAAGGCGGAGAGCTAAATGCATTGCTCCGCACAACCTGCGCCGTTACCAAAATGGAGGGAAGCAAGTCGTTTAATGTAATGCCGCCCCATGCCAGTATAGGGCTAAATCTTCGGCTTCTTGCGCCGGATACCTTAGAAAGCGCTATAGAGCGCCTGAAAAAGACAGTGGACGATGAGAGGATCTCTATACATATCGTTGAAGGCTCAAATGCGTCTCCTTATGCCGATACTAAGTCGGCACAGTGGGATAAGGTAAAGAATGTGATATTGCAGACCTGGCCCGG
>CAZUGK010000130.1:0-11557 GCA_964619815.1 uncultured Clostridiaceae bacterium
CCGGGAAGAAACTACAAAGACCTGACATTCGTACACCAAAGCAAAGAAAACCGGACTCAGTCAAAAATATACTCCACTCTTAAGGAGAAAAGGAGTAAAATTAGCATAAAAGGATGGAAGAAATATCTCCAAAATATTGATATTAAGCAAACCTTTTATTAGTGAAAAAGGAGCATCTTTAATCGATGAATAGTACAATTCTAGAAAACATAAGAGAAAAATTAACCTGGGCAGGTTTTCTTCCACTGGAAAAGCAGGCACAGTTAAGTACCGAAGTGCTGCAGCATAGGTTAGAAACCATGCTGCCTGAGGCCATGGAAAAGTCAGGCGTGGATTTCTGGCTTATTATAAGCAAGGAGTATAACGAAGATCCTGTTATGAAAACACTGTTCACCTGGGATATGCCGAATGCGCGCAGAGTCAGCGCACTGGCCTTTTATTATGATCGGACCAACGGCACAGTAAGAAGAATGTCTGCAGCAGCAGGTTCTCCTGAGATGAACAAGCTGTATGAAAACGTAAAGGATACCTCCGAGTCCGTCTGGGAATGCGTTGCACGTATCATCAGCCAGTGTAATCCTGAGAAAATAGCCATTAATAAGAGTGAGGAGTATGGCTTCTGTGACGGTATGTCTGCAAGCTCATACGATGCTTTGCTGGACTGCCTCAAACCGGAATACCGCCAGAGGCTGTGCAGCGGGGAGGAGGTTGCTATACGCTGGCTCCAGAAGGTCACTGAACGGGAGCTGGAGCTTATGCGTGTTATGGTTGATGTAACGCAGGATATTATCAGGCTGTCCTTCTCCAATGCTTTCATACAGCCGGGTGTTACCAGCACCGGTGATATCGAATGGCTGATGCGTAATACTATTTCCCAGTTGGGCTTCGACTATTGGTTCGGACCGGATGTGGATCTTCAACGCAGGGGCAGCACTTGTTCCCGCATGTCTGAAAGTGTGATTGAATACGGAGACCTGCTGCACTGTGATATCGGCATCAGCGGTAAATATATAAAGCTTAATACCGATCTGCAATGGGTTGCCTACATGCTCAGACCGGATGAAGAGCATGCCCCAGAAGGCTTTGCAGATCTTATGACGCGCTGCAACCGCTTCCAGGATATCGTGATGTCCAATTTAAAAAACCGGCTTTCAGGTAACGAAGTCTTTGCCAATGCAGTTGAACAGGCAAAAGAAGAAGGGCTCAAACCCATGTTGTACACTCATCCCCTGGGTACCTTCGGTCATGGTGCAGGACCGCTTATCGGACTATACAATGCCCAGGGCTTTGTAAAAGTCAAAGGAGAGCGTCCTGTAGAGAACAATACCTGTTATGCCCTTGAGCTGAATATCAGCGGCAGCTTGACGGAGTGGGACAATCAGGAGGTATTTATGTATATGGAGGAAGATATCTACTTTAATGAAAAGGCAAGCTTTATACTGGATAGGGAGACAGCGCTTATAGAAATTTGATATATAATTATGGTGTATATTTGTAATTTCAATGAACAGCAAAGAAGTTTATATAACAGGAGAGATGAACCTGTTTAATAATAAAGTTGCTGTTGTGACCGGCGGCATGACAAAGCTGATGATTTATCACAATGATTTCGGCTGGACATACAACGACAATGAATTAACAAGCATTTCAACTGCCGAAAAAGTGCTAACAATAAGGACAAATACCACCAATAAAGCGGCTAGTATGTTTTTGTTTCATAAGCTAGGGTGTATCCTTTCCTTTAACTTTGCCCACAGCAGCAATATAGACAACATATTCATCCTGGCCATCAATACCAAGCAGCTCATCAAAGGCCTTTTGAATATACGCTGCAATTGCACAAGTACCGAACCCAATGCCCTCACAGGCCAGATACAAATTCTGGCATACATGCCCAATGTCCAGCAGCATTAACCGGTGCGCTTCACAATGGTACCGCCATTCTCCGCGATAGGGAATGCAGGACCACACGAATACAACAGGCGCTTCCCCGAACCACTTGGATTCATTCTGATAATTTTCACCGCCGTAGGCATAGGCAAGCTTATCCGGCAGATTATCAACAGAATGGCAAAATGCAAGCTTATGCTCCAGTGGCAAATAAATATAAATGCCTTTTTCCAAGCCTGCTACATTATTGACTGCCAAATATGTCTCATAGGAATGCCTGCCCCCTGCAGAAGGAACCGGACGCAGAGTTATATGTCCTGTGTTTTTATATGCAGGTACAACTTTTTGCACGCCTTGAGTTGACCATAACAAAAAAGACAGCTCCTCCAGCGTAATCGGCTCATCAGTATATTTTCGCCTGCTTCTGCGGTTATTAAGGCAAGAGTATAAGTCGCTGTGCTTAATAATATTTTTGTCTACAGCCGGAAGCTCAATTATTCTCAGATTGCTGTCAATAGCCTTCTCAACAGCTGGCGACGGCAGGCCACGATCCTGATCGGAAACAAAATCACGCTCAGGAAGATCAAATCCGCTTTTCATAAAAGCCCGGTTAGAGTCAAAAGAATCCATACTGCATCCTCCTCGATTATTTATAGCCTAATAGGCAGGTAAAGGTTTTTATTAGCGGTTTCCCTGGCACTCATCTATAAAAAGGATTCTACTCTATTCATTTAGCGTAGAATCCTCTTGGCACCCATTACATATTATTTCTGTATAATCTCGGTATTTTCCCTTTTAAGAATGATTGTCTTATCTATCTTCACCCTGTATTTGCCTATGTCGTTTGTTGTCCTCTCAAGGTGTTCCTTCATGTTTTTCTGGGCTTCTGCCACATTTCTATCTTTTATGCTTTTAATAATTTTGTTATGATCTTCGATAAAGTGCAGCAATTCGAATTGGTTTACTACATCATTGAAAGACGTGTTCATGTATTCAAGAATAAGCTCAAGTGTCAAATTCAGCATTTGCTTTAAATAATAATTTTTGGTTTTTTCAGCATAGGTCAAATGCATTTTAAACTCCCCAACAGTATCATTATTCCTGACAAATTCATTAATAAGATCATGATAAGTGGTTTCAATAAAATGTATATCGGAATCCTGAACATTTTTTATCAGAATCTCCATTATATTAAGCTCCAGCATTTTTCTAACTTCATATATCTCTAACAGTGAACTCTTTTCCAATTCTATAGCAATATCTTCCGGCCCCAAATCGTCATTAGGGAGCTTTCTTAGGAATCGTCCTTTACCTTGGATTGATGTTATTAAGCCTTTGCTTTCTAATATGTGAAATGCTTCCCTTAGTACATTCCGGCTTATTCCCATCTTTTCTGACAGTTCTCTTTCAGTAGGGAATCTTTGGCCGGGAGCAATTTCATTCATATTTATGGTCTCAATAATTTGTTTTACAACGTTTTCATACAGCAAAGTTTTAGTAACCTTTTTATTAAACACTTTCGGACTCTCTCCTTCATAATATTTTCCAGTATTCTCAATAATTTAATTATACACAATAAAGTAATTTACACAAGTTTTATAAACCTATTTTTTTATTATGTATTACAAAGCAAATTTCAGAATCCTGGACAATGCCAGCAAATAAACATCTATTGCTTTATTTATTTGATTGACCCATACCCACTCATTGGCTGAATGCAAGTTCCCTCCGGCCGGGCCAAAACATATTGTCGGGATCCCTCCCTCGCCTGTTAAGCAGTTGGCATCGCTTACACTGGTACCGCAGCCGGTTTCCAGCGCTCCAGAAGTAACTGCTTCAAAGGCTTCCTTCAGTATTAGCAAATACTGATCAGGCTCTCCGATCCTATAAGGAGGATAATAAGGGGGCAGTATGTCAATATCCACTTTTGCTTTCAATCTCAATGAGCTTATATAGGAATTCAGGTTTTCCAATACCTGCTCTCTGTCCTCACCGGGGACAAGCTGCTTGTTGACCATTGCTTTGCAGTATTCCGGCACCGTAATGGAATATTCCTTGTAGCCTCCCTCTACCTTCAAGGGTATATAGGGCTGGGGCCGGAAGAAATCATCATAGCCTACAGGCACTGAATCCAAAGCTGAAAGTATCCTACTGCATTCGGTAACAGCGTTAATTCCCAAATATGCCTTGGCTGCATGGGCAGAAGTGCCTTTCACCTTCAATCTTAAAAGCAGCTTGCCAGGGGCACCGGTAATGGCCTTTTCAAAATGAGGCTCCAGCATAAAACCAAAATCTGCTTTGATACCATCTTGTATCAGTTTTTTTACACCGATGGAATGGACTTCTTCATCCGGTACAAAAGCAAATATGACCTTGCCGTGCATTTTATCCTTCCCGTTGTTTAAATACTTTGCCAGGCTGAGGGCTACCGCCAGACCGGCCTTCATGTCACAGGCCCCCAAGCCGTATATTTTATCATCATCCCTGTAGGGTTCATAGGGGTCGGTGATCCAACCATCACAGTGAGGCACGGTATCCATATGGCCTGCAATCAACAGCCGTGGACCAGGATGCTTGCCTTCGATTTCCGCCTTCACATAATATCTATGCTCTGCCACCTCTACCTTTTCAGCCTGTATTCCGTTTTTTACCATTTCATCCTGTAAATATCCGGCGATTGCCTCTTCTTTTCCGCTTTGGGAGGGTATCCGGATCATTTCACACAAGTACCGGACAGCTCCACTCTCACTGCTTGCGTCTACCTTAGTCAACATTTTACAGCCTCACTTTCTCCGGAGGTTTTGTATAGCTTTTTTTACTGTACACCAGCCCCAGCCCTGCGATCAGCTCCGCATACTTTACTGCTAAAAAAGCGGGGTCAATGACCGGAACGCCCAGCTCCTCCTGTACACGCCTGCCTAATCCGGCCGTGCCCAGGCATTTCAGCACCAAACCGTGAGCTCCATCCTCCTCTATTGCTTTTCGGCCTGCTTTTATGATAGCTTGATAGGTATACTCCATGTCATTCCTGATGCGGCTGACCGGAATATCCAGGCTCCTTACCGACACAAGCCTGGTGGGATCAAAGCCCATTTTTCTGAAATGCTCTTCATCCCTGGAAATACTGGATTCCACTGCTGTAATGATAGAAAACTTATAGGCCAGCTCCTGGGCCATCATCATGGATATTCTTCCCGGTCCTATTACAGGGATATTGACCAATTCCCGGGCTGCTTCTATTGCCGGGTCACTGCCGCAGTAGATTATAACAACATCAAAGCCATCCGCTTCCGCCTTTTTTATGCTTTCCAAGATATAAACACTTGCAAGAACTTCATCATAGTTTGATTCTATCGACTCAGGCCCTCTGTCGATGCAATCGGCGGATATCACAGTATCCGGCATGGCATATTGTTTCAGCATAACCTCTCTAGCTCTCAGGGTTTCCGGTTTCATTCCCACATTGGGGATTATGACCTTCAATCGCATTGCATTTACCTCCCTTTTTACTGCTTATTTCAATTTTTCCAGGCGGAACAAGTACAAATCCACCAATTCAAGGGCCATTGCCACTGTATCCGAAATCCTGTTCCTGTTTTTTACTACCTCGGTATACAGTAGCTTATAGTCCTGGCTGTCCGGATCCATGGCAGTCATCTCTACAGCCGGATAAAGCAAGGGTATGGGTTTTGACAATATCGTCAGACCATAGCTGTCCTGCTGGTACCGGTCGGTGTATGTATAAAAAGCATTGGTAAATAATCTACTGAGATTAAAATGCAGCTTGTTTATCAGATCAACCTTTTCATCTGTAGGATTTTCAATAATTAATTTTTTCTCTTCATTAATCTTTCCGATCCTGTTTTTCAGCTTTTTTACATTTTCCAATATGCTGTCAAGCTCAATGATGGCACCTGCTTTTTCCTTGATGCCGGTTAGCTTGTCATTGATATCCCTGATTGTGGCTTCAAAATCGTAGGGTATGACAGGGCTGTTGAGTAAATTCACTATAATGGAGCAGTCCACGGTTAAATCCTGCTTCATGTTTTCTACAGAGGCTTTGTCAAAAGTGTCCGCTATGGTGTGATTATACCATCCAAGGGTTGCGCCGTGGGTCTTTTTTATGGTTTCCTCGTCAAAATTCGTCCTGCCTGCTATGGCCGGCACGCCTAAACCGAAAAAGGACTGATCGCCTATTTTGGTCAGATACTTGACGCCACCGTATCCGTTTGTTTTTTCCAGTATGATCTTGCCAATGCTGTCGGCTAGTTCTCTTGATACCGAAGCCGTGTAAATGGAAGCCCCCAGCATGCCAGGTGAATCAATATTCACATATCCGACGCAACCCTCTCTCAGCTTGTCCCAATAGTTATCCACCAACCAGGTGGAACCTGCCGCCTCTGCTATTTCATGACCGTTCCAGAAAGTCAGGTATATGCTTCTTTTCAGGTTCTTCCTGTATTTTGCCAATACACGCGCCAACTCAAGGGCTACGCTGTTTCCTGTGGCATTACAGGTAACACCCGGTTGCCAGGCATCAATATGAGAACCGATCAGTACAAATTCCTCCGGCCTCTCCGCCCCCTCCAGGATACCCATGGGTTGGACAAGCTTATCCCAATGGCGGGTGGCTTTTGCCTTCACCTGTACTATGACCTTTTCATTTTCACTGCACAGCTTGACCAGATGCTCTCCGGCCCTCCTGGTTATACTCAGTCCTACAAGCTGGGGAATATTTTTGAAGGTCTCCCTGGTCGGATTACCCCATACGGCTTTTAATGCCCTATTGCAGATTACAGGTTCATCGCCGCCCCAATTCATGCAAACTATACCTGCGGCACCTTTCAAATATGCTATTCGTGCCTTTTCAGGAGTTGCAGGAGCATAGGAAACCTCTACCAGCACCATCTTTCCGGTTACATCCTTGCCTTCATAATCCTCAAAGCTGCCCGCTCCCGTATATACCAGCTCCGCCCTAAGTCCCTCCGGCAAAGTGGAAGTTATATGGCAGCAGGGCAGACTTTCCACCGTAAGTGTCTCGGGAGACAGCACTTTCAGCTACGAATACTCGGGCCAGCTGTTATAAGCATCCAGCAGCTGCTTTTCCGTTTTCCACCCGTATTCGGTCAGCTTGCCTAGTACATATTCGGCAGCCTTCACATCGTCCCCCATTCCGGAAATCCTTCTTGGTGTGTTATTTACCAGCCAGTTTATATGTTCCATGGCATTATTTACATCTATTTCCTTCAGTATATTATTTAATAATTCGCTCATATCAATTTCTCCTAGTCTCATTCGTATTTATTAATTCTTTGAATTCCTTTTCCCGCCTAAATAAGCCTGAATTATTTCCGGATCGCCGGCAAGCTCTTTGCCCGTGCCTGTCTTTACGATCCTGCCTGTTTCCAATACATACGCCCGGTTAGCTATCGACAGCGCTTTTTTGGCATTTTGCTCAACCAACAGGATTGTAACTCCCTCGCGGTTGATATCCTTAATGATTTTAAAGATGTCGTTTACTATAATCGGGGCCAGCCCCAGGGATGGTTCGTCCAGCAAAAGCACCGAAGGCTCCGACATCAGACCCCTGCCTATAGCCAGCATCTGCTGTTCTCCTCCGGACATAGTACCTGCCCTTTGGGTCCTTCTCTCCTTCAACCTGGGAAAGGATTCGTATATCTTTTCTATGGTGGTCTTTCTTTTGTTTGAAGTATATCCGCCGATCATAAGGTTCTCTTCCACAGACAAGTGGGGGAATATCCATCTTCCTTCCGGCACAAGAACCACTCCGCCTTCCACAACCTTATGGGGAAATTTTGGAAGAGGAGCCCCCTTGTATAAAATTTCGCCTTCCTTATACTTCAATAAGCCTGATATGCATTTCATCAACGTTGACTTACCGGCACCGTTTGCTCCGATGATAGATATGATTTCTCCCTGGTTTATATCGAAGGTAACTCCTTTTAGCGCCTGTATCTTTCCATAGGCAAAGTTCAGATTATTTACATTAATCATTCTTCATCCACCCCCAAATAGGCCTCTATTACCAACGGATTGTTCTGTATTTCGTCGGTTGTTCCGGTTGCAATCAACTGCCCGAAGTTCAGAACAGTCACCTTATGGCAGAGGTCCATGATAAGGTCCATATGATGGTCTATTACGATGATGGACAGATCAAATTCATCCCTGATGCTGTTGATCAGTTTTACCAGTTCATAGGATTCATCCTCGTTCATACCTGCAGCAGGCTCGTCAAGCAGCAGTAATTTAGGTCTTAATGCCAGTGCCCGGGCAATTTCAACCCTTCTCTGTACTCCGTAGGGAAGGTTGCAGGCAAGTACGTTTTCGTATTTGGATATGCCTATTCTCTCAATTATATCCTTTGAAATTTTCAATAGTTCGGCTTCCTGTTTCCTGCATTTTTTACTCCTTAAAAATCCATCCAGCAAGCCATATTCTGCCTGGACCTGGGAAACAGTCAGAACATTCCCTAGAACTGTAAGATTGCCGAACAATTTTATGTTCTGAAAGGTTCTTGCAATTCCTTTTTGCGCAATGCTGTGGGGTTTTATACCCGTAATATCTTCCCCCAGAAAAGTCACAGTTCCTTTGGTTGGAGGTATGATACCCGTTATCAGGTTAAATATCGTAGTCTTGCCGGCACCGTTGGGTCCTATCAGCCCAAATATATCACCTTTGTCAATGTCCAGGCCTATGTTATTAACCGCTGTCAGGCCGCCAAACTGCTTGGTCAGCCCTTTGATCTGCAGTACATTATTGGTTTTCAATGCTCTTCCTCCTTCCCTTCGGAAGTCCCTTTATCCAATTGAAAAACCTTATTATATCTTTAAACGCAAACTCTTTGTAGCCCATAAGACCTGTTGGTTTGAACAATATGATAAGTATTACTATAACTCCGTATAATACCATCCTCCACTCCTGGACATTCTCGATCCTCAGAAGCTCCGGCATTGGAACCAGTATGCTCGTTGCCAAAACAGTACCGGTGATACTGCCTAAACCACCCATAATTGCTGTAAGAATCAACTGATTGGACTTATCCATAGCAAACATTACAGGATGCAGGTACTGCAGGTAATGCCCCATCATGGCTCCTGACAGGCCAGCCAGCGCACAGCTTATTGCCAGAGCTATGACCTTGTACCTAGTAACATTGATACCCATTGCCTGAGCTGCCGTTTCTTCCTCTCTTATCGCAATACAGTTCCGTCCATGCCTTGATTTAAGAAAATTTGTCAGTAATACTATTACGATTATGTCAATTATAAGTATGCTTGTTAGGCTAAAGCCCTTTGCGACATCCGGAAGTCCCTTTGCACCGCCGGTAAGGTTTTGTGCGTACTCAACTATAAGCCTCACAGTTTCACCAAACCCAAGGGTTGCTATCAGAAAATAATCACCCTTCAGTTTTAATGACGGATAACTTATTGCTATGCCAATCAAGGTTGCAAAGGCTGCACCCAAAATAACCCCTGCAATAACCGGTATATGAAAATATTTTACTGTCAAAGCTGAGGTATAAGCTCCTATTGCCATAAATCCTGCATGCCCGAAAGAGAACAGGCCGGTAAATCCGGTAAGCAGCGATATCCCTAAAATAGCTATCAGCCATAATCCAGTCAATGCTATAACTCCTATAATATATTCATTCACTTTATCACCGTCCTTTAAGCTTTATCATCGGAACTTTTACCCATCAGACCGGTAGGTTTGAAAAGAAGGATCCCTACCAACAGCCCGAAGGCAAAAATATCTCTCAGGGCAGAAGAAATGTAACCGGAAACAAAGGTTTCCGTTACACCCAGAATCAGAGCTCCCGCAACTGAACCAGTCAAACTTCCCAGGCCTCCCAGCACTGCACTTATAAATGCCTTCGTGGTTAACGCTCCAAGCTGGGGATAAGCTGTATATTTAATGCCCAGGAAATATCCTGCTATACCCGCCAGGGTACCTGCGATCATAAAAACCTTAATCATAAGCTTATCTACATTAACTCCCATAAGCGATGTAATATCCGAACTAAAAGCAGCTCCCCTTATCGCCAGCCCGTTTCTTGTATATTTTATATATAATTCAACTATGATAAGTGCGAATATGGAGATACCTAATATTTGCAGATCCGTAATCCCGATATTGGCGCTAAAAAATTTTATGGATTTTCCACTGAACAATTCAGTAGGATATGTTCTGAACCTGCCATCTATTGTAACAATGATCAGATTCTCAGCTATAATTGATAAGCCTAACCCTGCAATGACCAGATAAAGTCTTCTGGCTCCTTTTAGCAGAAGGGGCCTGTAGGTTGTTAATTCTATTATGGCCGAGACCAGTCCACCCATAACCAGCACTATTAAAAATGCCACAGCAATATTTTTACTTATCAGAGTAAGAACATAGAACCCGACATATGCTCCCACCGTAACAACAACACCATGTGCAAAATTTGTGAAACTCATTAAACTGTATATCAGCGAATATCCGACTGCCATTAGTGCATAGATGCTGCCAATGGACAATCCATTGATAATCTGTTGTAGCAACATTTACTACTCACACCCCATTTCTGTAGATAGAACACATTAGTAGGTATAGCTCCCGGTAGCAGCTTGTTTTATTAGGCGGGCTGCCATAAGCCCTCCGGCCATAATATAGTAAAATTTAATCACATATAAACAGAAAACATTCTTACAGCATTGTGAACCAATGGCAGCCTATTGTTTTTCAGCATACTGTGCTATGTATTTATTCTGGTGTAACCGTTTTAACAGATTTGAACTGACTGCTTTCTACCGTCATAATAGCAGCCGGCCTGTTTGTATTATGATCTTCAGGCTTGATCGAAACCTTACCATTACATCCCTGAACATCTTTTGTTTTTTCCAGTGCATCCCTTATAGCGACAGAGTCAGTGCTTCCCGCCTTTTTAATTGCGTCAAGCAATACCATGTATGCATCATAAGCAAAGTATCCGGTGGTTCCCATATCGTCAATATTTTCTTTAAACTTGGCTTTGTATTTTTCTTTCAATCCATCCAATACCGGATCTTTAACATCAATCGAGGCAGCAAATACTGATCCTTCAACTGCTTGTCCCGCCAAGTTAAGTATATCCTTATTTAACCAGCTGTCCGTTCCAAGGAATTTGCATGAAATTCCAACATCTTTTGCTTGGTTAGCTGCCAAACCGATTTGTTTATATAAAGCAGGTAAAAATATTGCATCAGGATTGGTTTCTTTTATCTTTGATAACTGTGGTCTGAAGTCAACATCACCTGTCTTGTATGCCTCAACCGTAGTGATCTTTCCGCCCAATTTCTCAAAAGACTTTTGAAACGCATCTTTAAGCCCTATTGAATAGTCACTGCCTATTTCATATAAGATAGCTACATTTTTGATATTCATCTCGGTATAAGCATAATTTGCTACAATACCGGCAAGCTGAGGATCCGTAAAAATTACACGGAAAGTATATGGCCTTACAACACCATCCTTTAATGTAACCTGTACATTTGTAGCATTTGTAGCAATCATCGGCACTTTGTTCTCTTCACAAACGCTTGCCATCGCTATGGAAGTACTGGAAGAATTTGTTCCGATAATTCCACAAACCTTATCCTGCTGTATAAGCCTTTTAGCTGCATTTGTT
>CAZUGK010000130.1:11567-11803 GCA_964619815.1 uncultured Clostridiaceae bacterium
TACGCTGTCACCCCTGTTGTCGTAAGAAAAAAGCTTAATTTTCCTTCCTAATATCCCTCCACTGGCATTTGTATCTTCTACTATCATCTTAAGTGTGTTTATTTGTGCAATACCCCATGGGGCACCCTCGCCTGTAAGTGGTCCGATATAGCCGATTCTGATGTCTTCATTGTTTGCTGCAGCCCCTGCTTCTGTATTTATTTGTTTGCTGCATGCCGCAAGATATATCACCATAA
>CAZUGK010000131.1:0-11683 GCA_964619815.1 uncultured Clostridiaceae bacterium
TTTTTCAAATTCATTGGGACTTATGCGTTTTCCTGCTATTTTCGAAATATTTATTCATGGTAAGTTCATAAAAAAAACAATAAAAGTTCACAAAAAGTTCACAAACCTCTGGTATATTTTAATTAAGCTTCATGTCGAAAGCAAATGAATTAGCAAGTCTTAATCAGTTCAACTTGTACTAGCATAATTGATACAGGAATTTGAATCAGGGACAACTGCAGTATCATAAAAATTAGTTGTCTCGGATTCTTTGCGACATTTGATTACTATATAATTTGAACCCTTGCTGATTTTTTTTAATCTAATCTGATTGTTAGGCTCAAGACATTGAGTTATCTTTGTTCTTTGAAATCTAAATAGAGTTTATTAATTTTTGTGTATTAATTTCTTGAAAAAACTCCTTAGTTAATGTATTATATTATTTAATATAATTATATACTTGATAAGGTTTACGGTATTGGTGCTGCTATCAGCGTAGGATATGGCACGAAGTTAACATGTTACGTATATGAAATGTTTAAATTGTTGACTTCCTCTATACTTGGATTCTTGTTAGGTAATTTAATTTTGTAAGGCGATAATTTACATATACGCCTGGAACAAAAAAATAAGGGGGATGAATTAATGAAAAAGTCTTTAGTTCTCGTACTTGCGATGCTGATGATTTTGAGTGTAGCATTATCAGCTTGCGGACCAAAGGCTCCTGCAACTCCCGAAACTCCTGCTCCGGCAGGCGAACCGGCAAAGGAACCGCAGGAACTTACAATCGACATTTTCCAGGAAAACAGCACATTGGACTGGCAGGGTATGTCATCAAGCGGTGAAATCCAGATATACAACTGGGTTATGGAAGGTTTGACAAGAAGTGCCGGCAAAGGTACAGTTAAGCCTGGTATAGCTGAAAGCTATCAGTCAAGCCCGGACGGAAAAGTATGGACCTTCAAATTGAGAGATGCAAAGTGGTCAGACGGAACTCCAGTTACAGCAGCCGACTTCAAATACGGCGCAATGAGAGCATTGGACCCAAAGACTCCAAGAGACTACACATACTTCCTGTATGATATAGTTGGTGCTGAAGAGTACAGTACCGGTAAAGGAACAGCTGATCAGGTACAAATAAAGGTTATAGACGAAAAAACAATCGAATATACCTTGAAGCAGCCTGTTCTTTACTTCGACTATCTCGTTTCCTTCCCGACATATGCTCCTGTACAGCAGGCATTTGCAGAGAAGGTTGGCGACAAGTTCAATACAGATCCGCAGTATTTCCTCACAAACGGACCATTCAAGATTGACAGCTGGCAGCATGAAGCAGAAATGGTATACGTAAAGAACCCTGAATACTGGGATGCAGCTTCAATAAAGCTTGATAAGGTTACCGGACTTATGATAACTGAAGATTCAACAATGTTCAATATGTATGAATCCGGAGAGCTTGACCATACAATTCAACTTAATGCTGACCAGAAGGCAGCTATAACAAAGGGCGAAGTTAGAAAATATTCTGACGGTTCAGTATGGTTCTTCGATTTCAATACTACACATCCGGTACTTAAGAACAAGAACATAAGAAAAGCATTGACATATGCTATAGACAGAAAGAGCTTCATAGAAAACGTTGCAAGACAGCCATGGGAACCTGCATTGGCATTTGTACAGCCGGATATCATTCCTGATGTAGACGGCAAAACTCCATGGAGAAATGCTAAGCCGGCATACTTCAAGGATAATGACGTTGAAGGTGCAAAGGCTCTTCTTGCACAGGGTATGAAAGAACTCGGACTTACAAAACTTCCGAAGTTGAAGTTTATGTGCAATGACCAGGCAACTGCACAGACATATGCACAGGCCTTCCAGGAAATGTGGAAGAAGAACCTCGGCATAGAAGTTGAAATCGAAGCAGTACCATCAGCAGTAAGAATAGACAGACAGCAGGCTCATGACTATGTAATATCCCTTGCAGGCTGGGGCCCGGATTATCCGGATCCAATGACAGACCTTGACCTGTATGTAACAGGCTCTGGAAACAATGACCCTGCATACAGCAATCCGGAATATGACAAGCTCATCAATGATGCAAAGAATGAGCCTGACAAGGCTAAGAAGTTCGAAATGATGAGAAAAGCAGAAGACTTACTCATGGAAGATATGCCAATAGGTCCATTGTACTTCAGATACAGAAACTATGCTGTAAGAGAGTATGTAAAAGGCTTTGATAGAGACTCCTTTGCTCCTGACATCCAGTTTATATATGCATGGATAGAAGGCAAGGAAAAATAAGAATAAAATCAATTGATTTCAAGAAGGTATATGCATTAGCATATACCTTCTTAATTAAAAATGTAAAGGTGGTGTTTGGAAGAGATGACTAAGTATATTATAAAACGTATTGCAACAGCTCTGCTGACAGTCTGGATCGTTGTAAGTCTTACATGGTTTATGATGCAAGCGATACCCGGGGACCCCTTCCAGAACGAGAAAAGGGTTATACCGGAGCTGAAAGCGCAGTTGAGAGCGCATTACGGACTTGACAAACCGTTAGTAATACAGTACGGAATATATATGAAGAATTTTCTAAAGGGTGACTTGGGTATGTCCTTCCAGAGAAAGGACAGGACGGTTAACACAATAATAAAAGAAGGTTTGCCATATACGGCAGATCTTGGTTTAAGAGCTATAGCACTTGGTTGTACAGTGGGTATAATATTAGGTATTGTTGCTGCCCTCAACCATAATAAGGGTTGGGACCGGTTCTCCATATTTGTTGCCATTATCGGCGTATCCATACCGGCATTTGTTATAGCTGCCGTATCGCAGTATTTCCTGGGAGTTAAGCTGAAAATCTTGCCGGTTGCACAATATAAGTCCTTTGCCCATACAATAATGCCGACATTTGCGCTTTCACTGAGCATGATTGCACAGGTTGCAAGATTCATGAGATCGCAGATGCTTGATGTTATCGGGCAGGATTATATAAAGACAGCCAAGGCAAAAGGACTTTCACAGTTAAAGATTGTATGGAGCCATGAGATCAGAAACGCAATTCTTCCCGTTATTACAATAATTGGCCCGATGATTGCCGCTATTTTGGCAGGTTCGTTTGTTATAGAAACAATATTTGCTATACCTGGTATTGGTAAGTTCTATGTGTGGAGTATAAACACCCAGGACTATCCTTTAATAACAGGCATAACAGCTTTTATAGGTGCATTGATGGTATTTATAAATCTTATAATTGATATTTTGTACGGACTTATAGACCCGAGAATCAGACTTGATGGTTCAAGCAGATAGTAAAGGGGGGAATTGAATTGGAAACAGAACTGCAAAAAGAACAGTTTAAAGTTATTGGTAAAGATTTAAGTGTGGCGCAGGCAATAGTAAGGCCGAGCCTGACCTATTGGCAGGACGCATGGAGAAGGCTGAAGAAAAATCCTGCAGCGATAACAGCGATTATAATATTGCTTATAATATCATTAATGGCTATTTTTCAGCCGATGGTTTCACCCTACACATTTTCCGAACAGGACCTTTCAATTACAAATGCAAACCCTGGAGTAAAGGGGCATATATTCGGAACAGATGAGTTGGGCCGTGACCTTTTTGTAAGAATCTGGATAGGAGCTAGAATTTCACTGCTTATCGGACTCACAGGCGCTTTGATTGAGTTGATTATAGGTACAATTTATGGTGGGGTTTCCGGTTTCAAAGGCGGAATGGTGGATAACATAATGATGCGTATTGTTGACATATTATGGAGTATACCTGAAATTGTCATAATGATACTTCTTATTATGGTTATGGGACCGGGGTTACTGACTGTTATTATAGCAATTTCTGCCGTGCACTGGTTTCCAATGGCCCGTATAGTCAGAGGCCAGATACTCCAGGTCAAGGAGCAGGAATTTATTCTTGCAGCGAAAACATTGGGTGCGAGCCCTTCAAGACTTTTAGGAAGACATCTGATTCCTAATGTTATAGGACCGATTATCGTCAGATTGACATTCTCTATACCGCAAGCTATATTCTTTGAAGCCTTCCTCAGTTATATAGGTATGGGAGTACCTCAGCCTCTCGCAAGCTGGGGTACTTTGGCAGCAGCAGGGCAGATAGTTCTAATTGCTCATCCGAATCAGCTCCTGTTTCCTGCAGCAGCCATAAGCTTGGCCATATTGTCCTTCAACATGCTGGGTGATGGTCTAAGGGATGCCCTTGACCCGAGAATGAGAAAGTAGAGGGGAGAAAGAAATGGATAGATTATTGGATGTAAAGGAGTTAGAAGTTTCCTTTGATACCTATGCGGGAGAAGTTAAAGCGGTTAGAGGAGTTTCTTTCTACCTGGACAAGGGAGAGGCTATTGCGATAGTCGGGGAGTCCGGATGTGGAAAGAGCGTTACGGCTCAGTCCATCATGAGGCTTATTCCTTCACCACCCGGCAGGGTTAAAAATGGGACAATAATGTTCAATGAGAAAGAAATATTGAAGCTTTCCGAAAGAGAAATGCAGGCAGTAAGAGGTTCAGAGATGGGTATGATATTCCAGGACCCAATGACTTCCCTGAACCCTACAATGACAATAGGAAAGCAGATTACGGAAGGTCTTATAAAGCACAGGCATTTGAGCAAACAACAGGCAAACGAAGAGGCATTAAGAATGCTTAAGCTTGTTAATATACCGAACGCAGAAAAAAGACTGAAGCAGTATCCGCACGAGTTCAGCGGCGGTATGAGACAAAGAGCCATGATAGCCATAGCACTGGCATGTAATCCGAAGCTTCTGATAGCTGACGAACCTACAACAGCTCTTGACGTTACTATACAGGCGCAGATTATAGAACTTATGCAGGAACTGCAAAAAGAGCTTAATACAGCGATAATACTCATCACTCATGACCTGGGAGTTGTAGCTGATATGGCCCAGAGAATATTAGTAATGTATGCAGGTAAAATTGTTGAAAGCGGCTCTCTTGAAGATATATTCTACAGACCACAGCATCCTTATACATGGGGCTTGCTGAAATCAGTTCCAAGGCTTGATGCAAAGCAGAAGGAAGAGCTGATGCCTATAGACGGAACACCACCGGATTTGTTCGCACCACCGGCTGGATGCGGCTTTGCAGCAAGGTGCGAATACTGCATGAATATATGCAAGGAAAAACAGCCTGAATTTTTACAGGTTGGAGAAGGACATCATGCAGCTTGCTGGCTGTCTCATCCTAATGCTCCTAAAGTAGACCGGCCGGTAGGAATCGGAGGTGTAAAGTAATATGAATAAAGATAAAAAGCTTGTCGAAGTTAATCATCTGAAGAAATATTTTAATGTTGGCGGAAACAACATCCTTAAGGCTGTAGATGATTTGTCCTTCTATATATATGAGGGAGAGACCCTTGGACTTGTTGGAGAGTCAGGGTGTGGTAAGTCGACTACAGGAAGAACTATGATAAGGCTTTATGATGCAACCGAAGGAGAAGTACTATTTGACGGCAAGGATGTTCATAAGATGTCCAGACAGGAACATAAAGAGTTTACAAAAAGTGCTCAGATGATATTTCAGGACCCATATGCATCACTGAACCCAAGAATGACAGTGGGGGATATAATTGGCGAAGGCATCGATATTCATGGAATAATGTCCGGAAAAGCGAGAATGGAAAGAATATACAGCCTTCTCGAAACTGTTGGACTTAATAGGGAACATGCAAGCAGATTCCCTCATGAATTCAGCGGAGGGCAGAGACAAAGGATAGGTATAGCAAGAGCACTTGCAATAGAGCCTAAGTTCATAGTATGTGATGAACCTATCTCAGCATTGGATGTTTCTATACAGGCTCAGGTTGTCAATCTGCTTATAAATCTGCAGAGAGAAATGAACCTGACATACCTTTTCATAGCTCATGACTTGAGTATGGTTAAGCATATATCAGACAGAGTTGCTGTTATGTATCTGGGGACAATGGTTGAGCTGGCATCCAGTTCAGAACTGTATGAAAAACCGCTTCATCCATACACTCAGGCACTTTTGTCGGCTATACCGATTCCTGATCCGGAAGTAGAGAAGAACAGACAGAGAATATTGCTTGAAGGGGATGTTCCAAGCCCTATAAATCCGTCACCTGGCTGCAGATTCAAAGGAAGATGCAGATATGTGAAGGATGTATGCCACCAGCAGATGCCTCCGCTAAAAGAGGTGTCTCCGGATCATTATGTAGCTTGTCATATAGTTTAGATAAATAAAAAAAACAGTTTGGTGAAAGCCAAACTGTTTTTTTATGGCAATTTCTATCGTAAAACAGTAAATAATATCTGGAAACTGTAATAATTATTCTTTTTCTGAGGCAGGTAATCTCAAGGATTAGTGTGTATAATATGAAAATTCTGTTAAATGAATGTTGAAAAATGTTCAACAAAGCAGCATATTTATACAGTTTTGTATATTATTTGTTAAGTTTTATTCATATTATATACACTCAATGTTCAGAACATTTTAATAATTAATACACAAATTAACCCTATAATGGATATTAGAAAAGTGAAATAATTCAAAAAATGAAAAGTAATATGAGTAGGGCTTCGATTATTTTAAAGGCGTACAGGAACATCTATACTTCTTGCTGTATAGCTTCCTGTTTATAATAAAACTAGCGCCTAAAAGGGGGACGAATAATGAAAAAACCTATGGTATTAATGCTGGCATTGGTAATGGTGCTTAGTATAGCACTTACAGCATGTGGACCCAGCACTCCGGCAACTCCGGAAACTCCTGCTCCGGCAGGTGAACCGGCAAAGGAACCGCAGGAACTTACAATCGACATTTTCCAGGAAAACAGCACATTGGACTGGCAGGGTATGTCATCAAGCGGTGAAATCCAGATATACAACTGGGTTATGGAAGGTTTGACAAGAAGTGCCGGCAAAGGTACAGTTAAGCCTGGTATAGCTGAAAGCTATCAGTCAAGCCCGGACGGAAAAGTATGGACCTTCAAATTGAGAGATGCAAAGTGGTCAGACGGAACTCCAGTTACAGCAGCCGACTTCAAATACGGCGCAATGAGAGCATTGGACCCAAAGACTCCAAGAGACTACACATACTTCCTGTATGATATAGTTGGTGCTGAAGAGTACAGTACCGGTAAAGGAACAGCTGATCAGGTACAAATAAAGGTTATAGACGAAAAAACAATCGAATATACCTTGAAGCAGCCTGTTCTTTACTTCGACTATCTCGTTTCCTTCCCGACATATGCTCCTGTACAGCAGGCATTTGCAGAGAAGGTTGGCGACAAGTTCAATACAGATCCGCAGTATTTCCTCACAAACGGACCATTCAAGATTGACAGCTGGCAGCATGAAGCAGAAATGGTATACGTAAAGAACCCTGAATACTGGGATGCAGCTTCAATAAAGCTTGATAAGGTTACCGGACTTATGATAACTGAAGATTCAACAATGTTCAATATGTATGAATCCGGAGAGCTTGACCATACAATTCAACTTAATGCTGACCAGAAGGCAGCTATAACAAAGGGCGAAGTTAGAAAATATTCTGACGGTTCAGTATGGTTCTTCGATTTCAATACTACACATCCGGTACTTAAGAACAAGAACATAAGAAAAGCATTGACATATGCTATAGACAGAAAGAGCTTCATAGAAAACGTTGCAAGACAGCCATGGGAACCTGCATTGGCATTTGTACAGCCGGATATCATTCCTGATGTAGACGGCAAAACTCCATGGAGAAATGCTAAGCCGGCATACTTCAAGGATAATGACGTTGAAGGTGCAAAGGCTCTTCTTGCACAGGGTATGAAAGAACTCGGACTTACAAAACTTCCGAAGTTGAAGTTTATGTGCAATGACCAGGCAACTGCACAGACATATGCACAGGCCTTCCAGGAAATGTGGAAGAAGAATCTTGGCATAGAAGTAGAGATTGAAGCGGTTCCATCATCAGTAAGAATAGACAGACAGCAGCTCCATGACTATGATATATCCCTTGGAGGCTGGGGCCCGGACTTCCCGGATCCGATGTCAGACCTTGACCTGTATGTAACAGGTGCTGGCAACAATGACCCTGCATACAGCAATCCGGAGTATGATGCTCTCATAAAGGCTGCCAAGGCTGAGCCAGATAAGGCTAAGAAGTATGAAATGATGAGAAAAGCAGAAGACATGCTTATGGATGATATGCCAATAGGTCCATTGTACTTCAGATACAGAGACTACGCTGTAAGGGAGTACGTAAAGGGCTTTGAAAGGGACTCCTTTGCTCCTGATATCCAATTTATCTACGCATGGATAGAAGGCAAGAGCAAATAGTTCATAAATAATCATTAATTCATTACCCTTACTAAAGGCTGCTGAAAGTACCGGCAGCCTTTTCTTTTTTTATTTTGCGAAACTAAATTAATAGTTATTTCACTTTTTTTTCACAATACCATATATAAATTTATACAAATGTTTTGTAAAATATATATAATATACATAAAATTCTAAACATTGTAAGGGATAGTTTTATTTTGTATTTATCAGGGGGTTTAATAAATGAAAAGGTATGGGTATCTAGCATTACTACTGTTCATGGCGGTTATACTTTCAATTGTTAGCTTTCATAGCGCTGCTAATTTGGAGGAAAGAGTCAAACCTCCTTCAGAAATGTGGGGAAGGAATATATCCCTGGGCATTACCAATTATAAAAAAGCTCCCGGCATTTATACGGAGGGTACTAATGTCATCGCTGTTTTTGCAGACGAAAAAGGCTATCAGAGGGTTGTAGTAGACGGAAAAGGCTTCATTACTGACAGAAAGGCTGTAAGCATCCAGGGCTATAGGCCTGACAGGCTTGTGAAATATCAAATCATATCAGATAAGCTCTTTTGGACTGAAAACTACGATTTATTCTATGCAGACTTGGAAAATAGCGAGCCGGTTAAAAACAAGCTGCTGTCCGATATAGTTGATTTTGAACTGGTTGATGCCGGAAATAAAATTGTAATTGCAGCAGTTTCAAAGGATTCAATTGTTCTTTATGAATTCTCGGGGAATGAATCGCTAAAGCTGGCGGCAGAAGCTCAGGCAAAAGAAGTTTCTTATATAAATGCCACCAGGGATGATAGGGGGAATCTGTACGTTGCAGGTGCCTCAAGCAAAAGCCCCACAGAGTATGGACTAATGCTTTGGAGTTATGATCCTTTAGAAGGAAAGCTTATTGAGCGGGTAGAACCGGTAATAATAGAGAATTACACTACTTCGAGAGAAGGCTCAAATTCGTTGAACAATCTGGAGTTGGGGATTGATAAGCAGAATATATATGTATTTTATGAAATCGGAAAATACAGCAGCCAGGGTATGGTCGCCAGAACGTATGCGGGGGCTGTACCAAAGGATTCAAAGCATGTTGAAACGCTTACCTTCGAAAGGTTCAAACTTGACAGCAGCAGTGATGAAAAGGATACCTACATATCCTCCCTCAAGTGCGTGGATGGCGAATCAGATAAGCTTAGCATGATAGTTACCACACCTATGAGAACTTCAGTCAGGAAGGAAGGCCCTGAACTGGTATATGTAGTTATGGAAGACGGTAAGGTGTCATATAAGAGCTTAGCAACAAATACAGGGCAGTGGAACTCGCTTGCCTCTATAAATAAACTTGAAAGCCAGTACGCAGCTACTTTCCTGCAGACCAAAGGAGGCGCTCAATATTTAGTAAACCTCACATCAACAGCAGAAGAGTATAAAGCGAATATTAACAGGACGACTATGGACGATATAAAATACTCAGTAATGGGGACCATTGGTGCATATGTGTTTTCGTTTTTCTCTATCTTTATAAATTTGATCACAGTATCTCTTATCTTGCTTTGGCCTATTAGTGTGGACTTTTTTGAGTGGAAGTTCTTCTTCAGGAATCCATTGATTACCTTCCGGATAGGGGCTTTGGCAGAGACTTTCCTTATGTACTTCAGTATCAGGAGGATATATAGGGTTAAAGAGAATGTTTTATTTATGCCTCAGATACTGCAGCATTGGTTGTCAGCCATAGGGATCCTGCTTGCAACAGCAGTGATAGCATATGTTATAGAGCGGTTGTACAGAAAGAGCAAAGGTGATGTAAACAGCTTTGTTGAGCTTGGATTATTTACTTTAGTGCACAATATATTTGTGTATTTCTTGTACACTGCTTACATTGTCAGGTTTTAACTGGATATTTCTACAAACGCCCTAAAATATGCTGTCGAATATTGCCCGGGCAATATTGATTCAAAAAATAAAGCTCATATTATGAGCTTTATTTTTTGAGCCTTTAATAGTTTTCACAAATTCGTAAAAACTAACGTAATAAGAGTTTAAGCTATCAGATAATAAGAAAAATCAGTTAGAGGGAGCATGGGATATGACCTTAATGAATTGTGCAGAACGAGGCTATGCATATCATGTAGTCAATATAATCGATTTGGAAAGAACCCTGGCTGAAGGCATCAGATATGATGATAAAACTACATATGACAGCAAGTACTATGATTTTCATTCATATTTTGATTATTACAAGCCTAAGGCAATACCGGAGTGGGTGGAGAGGAAGAAAGCGATCTTTGCAAGCATATGCTTCAAGGAAGGACACAAATGGCATTCGCACAGTGCCATCCTCAGGATCAGGCTGCTTGAGGGCAGATGCTGGATTTGCAATGAGAATTTGGCCAATTTTATTTATGAACCGTTTATTCTCCAGGATATGAAAGGGTTTGAACAAGTAAAGGAGTACATGAACGTTAACGGAAGGGCATTTGTTGAAGAATATTGGAACAATTCCCTGAGCTACAAAGATAATCTTTCCAAGAGATACGACAAAAAGGAGGGGTATGATGCAGAAGTGCTTGTAATGCATCCAATCCCTCCCGAGAATATTGAATGTCTCTATATAGTTTCAGATCACCAGATGATGAGCTATAAGGAGTGGCAGGAGTTTTTCAGGTCCGGAGGCACCATTCCCGGGGCTCAGTACAGCAGATATCTGCACCCTAAAAGTATTTCCTCAGCTTGGAATACACCCCGTTTGCAGTAATATTTCCTCTTGCCCGGTTTAACAGCGAAATACTCGGTGAAGACCGGGGCTGTGCTCTTTTCTGAGGAACCCAGATTGTGAAGCTCCAGCTTGCCCTCCTGCAATATGGGGTAGAACTGGTTATTAAACAGCTTGCTGTTTATCATTGCTGAGCTGTAGAAGGAAGAAAGCTGTCTGTCCACATGCATAAAGAGATCAGGGTCAGTAAGACAGGCTCGGAGGGTGCGCAGTGCAGAAAGGATTGCCGATACATCCTTGAAGGCATACTTCTGCTTGCTTTTGCTTGTGGTTATAAATAGCCCGCTGCTACTGTCCCAATAGGAATCAATCCTGTCATAAAGCTTTGAATAACCGGCTTCATATGTGCTTATGGAATTTATTTCATAAAGCCTGATCAGGCAGTTCATGCAATTGCACAGGGTGGAGAAGGAACTGCAGCTGTCATCGGATATATTTCTGGAAATGTCACCGGTGCCCACTAAACGTTCACAAAGCTCGAACCCTATGGAATTTGCAGTTTTATATAATGTTTCCCTGTACAGTTCGGTTTGCTTGAGTGTGGTAAGGATACTCAGGCACATGACGGACAAGTCTCTGGAACTAATGTCATTAATATTTTCA
>CAZUGK010000132.1:0-11521 GCA_964619815.1 uncultured Clostridiaceae bacterium
CTAAGGATAGAAGATGCTCTAGCAGCAACAAGGGCAGCAGTTGAAGAAGGTATAGTACCTGGCGGCGGAACTGCACTTGCAAATACAATTAAGGCTGTTGATGAACTGATTGCAGGAGTTGAAGGCGACGAAAAGACAGGTGTCAAGATAGTTAAGAGGGCATTGGAAGAACCGGTTAGACAGATAGCAGAAAATGCAGGACTTGAAGGCTCAGTAGTAATTGAAAAAGTTATGGCAAGCAAACCAGGAACAGGCTTCGATGCTCTGAATGAAAAATATATAGATATGATCGAGGCTGGTATAGTTGATCCAACAAAGGTGACAAGATCAGCACTCCAAAACGCAGCTTCAGTTGCAGCTTTACTGCTTACTACAGAAAGTGTAGTTGCAGATCTTCCTGAAAAAGAAAAGCCAATGATGCCAGGCGGCGGCATGGGCGGAGACATGATGTACTAAGATAAAGTAAAACTCGGTGGTTTTTAATCACCGAGTTTTTTTATCAGTTTTTCAAATTCGTGCTGAGGCAAAGGTTTGCTGAAGTAATAGCCCTGTATGATGTCACAGCCCTGATCCCTTAAAGCCTCGTATTGTTCTTTTGTTTCAATGCCTTCTGCGGTTACCTTCAGTTTCAGATTGTGTCCTAAGGTAAGTATAGTAGAAACGATAGCGGCATTCTTTGGATTTTCGTTTATATCACATATGAAGCTGCGGTCTATCTTTATGGTTGATATTGCAAAGTTCTTAAGATAGTTCAAGGAAGAATAGCCGGTCCCAAAATCATCAAGAGCAATGCGTATTCCCATTTTCTTGAGCTTTTCCAGTATATCTGTGATGTATCCATGGTTCTTAACAGCGACACTCTCGGTAATCTCAAGCTCCAGATATTCGGGAGAAAGCCCTGTTTCCTTCAAGACATCTGAAACCATATCTATGAAGTCCTTCTGAATAAGCTGTACAGCGGATAAGTTAACTGAGACATAAATGGGCTTGCAGCCTGAATCCTGCCATAGCTTGTTCTGAATGCAAGCATTGTAGAGGACCCATCTGCCGATTAATATAATCATCCCGTTAGCTTCTGAAATAGGGATAAATTTAAGCGGGCTTATTACTCCCAGCTCTGGGTGATCCCATCGGATAAGGGCTTCACAGCCAATTACTTCTTTTGTCCTGGCATCTATCTGGGGCTGATAGCTCAGAGAGAATTCATTGTTATCCAATGCCCGGTGCATACTGCTGTCCAGATTCAACTGCTCCAGCAGCCATGAATTTAGTGAAGGCTCGTATAGCTCGTAGTTATCACGGCCTATTCTTTTTGCTTTTTGCATTGCCGAAAATGAATTTTTCAACAGACTGTCGCTGGTATTGCCGTCCTCCGGATAGAAAGCCAACCCTATGCAGGCAGTAATATAAAACCTGTGTTCATCTATTATCCATGGCTGTTTGATTGCATCCCTTATTTCGTTGGCAAGCTGAATTACCTCATCCTTATTTTCAAAGCATTTAAATAATACTGTGAATCTATCTTCACCGATGTGACATACCATATGATTATGGTCTACAATCGAACTGATTTTTTCAGCCAGGCTTTTCAGAAGCTTGTCACCTGCGGTATGGCCTAAAGTGTTGTTGATGCTCTCAAATTTATCTACATCAATTGTCATTATTGCAAGCTTGACATCTTCACGGGCGGCCTTCTCCAGCTCCGCATCAAAGCTTGCGTTAAACAGCATTTTGTTGGGAAGAAGGGTAAGGGCATCATAATAAGTTAAGCTGCTTATGGTGTCCATCATTTTATTGAAGCTCCTTGCAGCATCCCCTATCTCATCGTCGGTATCAATTCCAGACCTGGCTGCAAGATTTCCTGTTGTTGCTTCAGTGAATACCTGATTAAGGCTTATGATTGGCTTTGATATGCTTTTAGCTATTAAGAGCCCGAGTATTGAAGCTATTATTAGGCCTGCCAGGCCAATTAAAATAAGACGTGTTCTTGCATACCTGATAGGAGTGTGCCAATATTCTACAGGTATTTTTATTACCAGCTTCCAGCCGTCAGTGTTTGGTATGATGTGATAATAATTCATGCTGGAAGCAACTCGGTCGGAATATATATTGGCACCCTTGTCATTTTTCAGTATTTCTGCGGCAATTCCGGTCATTTGTTCACTGATTAAAGCGGATTTTACTGTTATATTTTCCTTTAAAATGTACTCTTCCTTGGGGTGGGCTATGATCAGACCTTTTTTATCTACTATATATGAGTATGAGTTAGGATAATTATATTTGAGATTATCAATAATTCTTGAAAGCTTGACAAGATTTATTGCACCACCCATAACTCCTTCAATTTTTCCATCGTTGTTTATAATTGGCGCTGCAATAATAGTTACCGGCTTTCCGTTAGTCCTGGAGATCACGGGATTTGAGACTACTTTTTTTCCATTCATGGCAGTTTTGAAATACTCCCTATCACTGGCATTGCCTACGTTTCTTCTCAAAGTATTATTATAATTTCCGTTTACGTCTGCAATCATGAAATGATCATATACTACGAGTTTTTCTGTGATTTCACTTTTCAGATAAGGTTCTATGTTATTCCAATCCATTGTTTTTATCAAAGGACTATTTGCATATACTTCAATTTCCTGCATACGCTCCGCAAACCAGCTGCCTATATATTCGGAGTATAGCTCTGCATTTTTCATGCTGTTCTCGGTTATAATACGCTTTAAAGTACGATCGGTGAAGCTTTCGGACATGGCAGTAAAAAGTAAGGATTCCAGTAAGCATATAGTCAGTATCATCAACAGGATTTTGAGCATTATGCTCCTCTTTTTGATTTTAAACATCTGGCTGCCCCCTTGATATAATTGGAATGATGTAAACACTACTGTGAATATTTACTAAAAATACCATGGGAAAAATGCTATCTATGTCAAAGTATATCAAAAATTGTCATTTATATCTATATTGAATTCCTTTGTAAAAAATAAATAGCAGTAAATGGATTATACAAGGGTTATATTTAATGTGTAGACAACAATAATAGTAGTGCCTCGTAACGTATATCACTTCTAGGGCAGGTGGGGCACTAAATCAAGGAAGTGCTTCTTAACACCAAGAATGACAAGAAATTTGTTGTGTTAATAATCACATGTGCCTCGTAATGTATATCACTTCTAGGGCAGGCGAGGCACTGAATCAAGGTAGTGATTATTAACACTATAAAAGACAAGATATTTGTTGTGTTAATAATCACTTGATAGTAGAATTATATTGAGGTGGTACCATGAATGAAAAGAATAAAAAGGAAGCTCAGGGTGTGGGAGAATTTACTCATATAAATGACAAAGGATACGCCAGGATGGTAGACGTGTCTGAAAAAAAAGAAAGCATCAGAGAGGCTGTAGCAAGGGGCTCTGTATACATGAAGAGGGAAACCCTTAAGGCTATCGCCGAAGGCAAGATCAAAAAGGGTGATGTGCTGTCGGTAGCCCAGGTCGGAGGCATAATGGGAGCCAAGTCGACCTCAGACATAATACCCATGTGCCACAATGTGAACATATATGGTGCAGATATAGAATTTCAGGCTGATTGGGAAAACTCAAAGCTTGATATCGAAGCAATCGTGAAAACTGTGGGTGTTACAGGGGTGGAAATGGAAGCTTTGACGGCAGTATCTGTGGCAGCACTGACCATATATGATATGTGCAAGGCTATTGACAAGTTCATGGTGATAAGTGACATACATCTTGTACATAAAATAGGCGGAAAATCAGGGGAATTCAATTTCAGTGATAAGCTGTTTGAAAGCATTGATAACACAAAGTGCTAGAAGCGTTTCATTGATTTTGTACCTCTGCAGGATCAGAATTCTTTCTGTAAAGAGGCGCCTTTTTGCAGATTATACAAACGGGAGATGAGGAAGAATGGATGGATTCACTGTAGGAATTATTACTATCAGCGATAAAGGTTCAAGAGGAGAGAGAACAGATGCCTCAGGCCCAACCATTGAGGAAATGATAAAGCAGATAGGTGGAAGGGTGGAGAAGTATGTTATTGTCCCCGATGAAAAGAGGGATATAAAGGAAGCAATAATGGATATGTCGGATAAGCTCGGGCTTAACCTTGTGCTGACAACGGGAGGTACCGGTTTTTCCAAAAGGGATGTGACCCCGGAAGCTACTCTTGAAGTAATTGAAAAGCATGTACCGGGAATACCGGAGGCGATGAGGGCAAAAAGCCTGCTGATAACTCCAAAGGCAATGCTATCAAGGGCACAAGCGGGTATTAGAAAGCAGACATTAATTATAAATCTTCCGGGAAGTCCAAAGGGCGTAAGAGAGAATCTGGAAGTAATAATACCGGCACTGAAGCATGGAATTGAAATACTGACCGGCCAGGCTTCAGAGTGCGGAGGAAAATAAGCAAATGCATAGGAAAGTATAAATTTCCTTAGTGTAAGACTTTCCGTTAAATGCATTTCAAGAAAGGCTTCCTTGGTCGTTAAAATGCTTTGATAGAAGCCTTTCTTAATAAAAGGACTATTATATACTAAAAGAATGTTAAACTATTGACGATCATAAACATTTTTTGTATTATATTAATAGGGCAATGAGTGTTGGATACAACGCTATCGATATCAGAAGGAGCTTTTATTTTGAAAAATTTATTGGAGGTATAAGATAATGGAAATGGTTAATATCACAATTGACGGAATCAAAGCCCAGGTGCCAAAAAACTTTACAGTGCTCGAAGCTGCGAAATCTCTCAACATAAATATACCAACCCTTTGCTTCCTTAAGGGGCTTAATGAAGTTGGAGCTTGTAGAATGTGCGTTGTAGAGGTTCAAGGGGCAAGGACCCTTCAAGCTTCATGTGTGCTGCCGGTGTCTGAGAATATGGTTGTCAGGACCAATTCACCAGCTGTCCTGGACGCAAGAAAAACTATACTGGACCTTATCCTCTCAAGACATGAAAGAGAATGTCTCACATGTTCAAGGAACCTGAACTGTGAACTTCAGAAGCTTTGCGAGGAAATGGGGCTCGAGAAGGTAAGCTATAAGGGAGAAAAAATAAGTTATGAGTTGGACGAGGCTTCTCCTTCTATTGTAAGGGATCGGAATAAATGTATTCTATGCGGAAGATGTGTGGCTGTTTGTAAGAAGGTACAGAATACAGGAGCTATAGATTTTGCCAACAGGGGAGTATATACAACAGTAACTACCCCATATAACAAGGGACTCGCAGAAGTAAACTGCATTAACTGCGGTCAGTGCATCAAGATTTGTCCCGTAGGTGCTTTGAGGGAAAAAGACGATACCGATAAGGTATGGGATGCTATAGCAAATCCTGATATGCATGTTGTAGTGCAGACTGCACCTGCAGTCAGGGTTGGTTTGGGCGAAGAGTTTGGTCTGCCGGTGGGAACAAATGTGGAAGGTAAAATGATAACAGTCTTAAAGAGATTGGGTTTTGACAAGGTATTTGACACCGACTTTTCTGCAGACCTGACAATCCTCGAAGAAGGGACAGAATTGCTGAATAGAATCAAAAATGGAGGAAAGCTTCCGCTTATCACATCCTGTTCGCCGGGTTGGATAAAATTCTGTGAACATAATTATCATGAATTCCTAGACAACCTCTCGTCCTGCAAGTCACCTCAGCAGATGTTCGGAGCGGTTGCAAAATCATACTACGCTGAGAAAATGGGCATTGACCCGAAGAACCTATTTGTCGTTTCTGTAATGCCATGCACAGCAAAGAAATTTGAAGCAGACAGAGAGGAACTTAATGTAAACGGCATCAGAGATGTTGATGCGGTTCTTACAACAAGGGAGCTTGCGAAGATGATAAAGCAGGCAAGGATAGACTTCAACGCTATAAGTGATGGTGAATATGACAGCATACTGGGTGGTTCAACAGGCGCTGCCGTAATATTCGGAACCACAGGGGGCGTAATGGAAGCAGCGCTTAGAACTGTCGCAGATATATTAACCGGACAGGATCTCAAGGAAATCGAGTACACCTCCGTAAGAGGGATGGAAGGCATAAAAGAAGCGTCAGTAAATATAAATGGCATTGATATAAATGTAGCAGTTGCCCATGGCACAGGAAATGCGGCAAAGCTTCTGGATAAGGTTAAGAGCGGAGAAGCAAACTACCACTTTATCGAGGTAATGGGATGCCCCGGAGGCTGCATAAACGGCGGAGGTCAGCCGATAATAATGGACAAAGAAAAGACTGAAGCAGTAAAGCAGCTGAGAGCACAAGGCTTATACTCAATTGACAAGGAAAGAAAGTTCAGAAAATCCCATGAGAACCCGGAGATAAAGAAGCTCTATGAGGAGTATCTTGGAGAGCCCAACAGCCATAAAGCTCATCACCTGCTTCATACAGTGTATATTGAGAGGAACAGGGCATAGGTTAAATGAAAGGGAAACTCAATTTATTAACAAAGGCAGCAGTTTTGCTGGCTATTGCAATAGTGTTTCAACTGACAAAGATGGGGCAGTATGTAACAGGGACAGGAATCAATGCAGTACTTGTTACGGCGGTTGGGGTCTGCGGACTTCCCTGGGCGGCAGCAATCGGCTTTATAACGCCGATGCTTGCTGTATTGCTGGGAGTGCAGCCTCCTGCAACAATTGTACTGGTTCCGTTTATAATAGCCGGAAATCTTGCATATGCAGCTTTATTCAGGGCTTTAAGGGGATACAATGACTATATCGGAGTAATTGCAGCAGCCTTGACGAAATTCTTATTGCTGTACGCAGCAGCAAATATGATAGTTAATAAGCTTCCGGCACCCATAAAGCTTGCTTTCAGCTTTCCGCAGCTGATAACTGCATTGGCCGGAGGTGCAGTCGCATTAGTGATACTGAAGACAGTGGAAAAAATCAATTCAAAATGAATCATAGCAGTCAAAAGGCTAGTTTTAGCGGCTTTCGCTAAAGCCGGCCTTTTGTTTTATAGATTGACGATAATTTAACAATCATGTATTATAGTATTGGATGTTTAAAGGATAAATACATAATTTATACATATAAAATTAAACTTATTATTTATATTATAGGGGGAGAGTCTATGAAAATGCTTAATGTTACGATTGACGGAATCAGTACAAAAGTGCCTGAAGGTACTACCGTCATGGAAGCTGCAGCTCGGCTTGGCATTGATATTCCCGCGCTGTGCTACCTGAAAGATGTCAATGAAGTCGGAGCATGCAGAATTTGTGTAGTCGAAATCAAGGGTGCAAGATCTCTTCAGGCGTCTTGCGTACTTCCGGTTTCAGAAGGTATGGAGATCCAGAGATAATCCAAAGACTCCGTATATAAAGAGAGATGGAGAATTTGTGGAAGCCTCATGGTCTGAGGTACTGGGTCTTGATAAAATACTCGGGAAGGTTTAAAATGTCTATAATATTATGTAAAGGGTGGTTTGGATGGTGAACTTGACTATTAACGGAAAGTCCGTGCAGGTTGAGAATAATACTACCATACTTCAAGCAGCAGAAAAGTTGGGTATAAGCATACCTACGTTTTGTTATGACAAGCGTCTCATAGGCCATGGCGCATGCCGGATCTGTGTTGTTGAAGTAAAGGGTGCAAGAGCTCTTCAAACTGCATGTACCGTACCTGCTGCAGAGGGAATGGTTGTTGAAACCCACTCCTCCGATGTAATTGCAGCTAGAAGAGAAATATTAAAGCTTATGATTGAAAATCATCCCCTCGATTGCCTGACCTGTGAAAAATCAGGAAAGTGCAAGCTCCAGGATTATTGCTATGAATATGATGTGAAAGAGGGCGGATACAATGGGAACAAGAAAAATTATCCCATTGATGACAGCAATCCGTTCTTCACTTTAGACAGGAACAAATGTATAATGTGCGGCAAATGCATAAGGGTAGACAATGAACTCCAGTGTACAGGAGCAATTAATTTCAATGAAAGAGGCTTCGAAACACATGTGGGGATTCCTTATGAAAGAGACTTTGAGCATTCAAGCTGCGTATCCTGCGGCAACTGCGTATCGGTATGTCCGGTTGGAGCATTAATGCCCAAGCATCATGAAAAATTCAGAACCTGGGAGCTTAAAAGGGTAAAAACCACTTGTTCGTACTGCGGTGTAGGCTGTCAGATGGAGCTTCTGGTTAAAGGCAATAAGGTAGTGGGAGTAGAACCGGTCGATGTTGAACCAAACAACGGACTTCTCTGCGTAAAAGGAAAATTCGGCTACAAGTTCATTGACCATCCTGACAGGCTTAAGACTCCTTACATAAGGAAGGATGGCAAGCTTGTAGAAGCAACCTGGGATGAGGCCTATCACCTTATATCGGAAAAAATGCTGGAGACCAAGGAGAAATATGGTCCTGACGCTTTGGGCGGCTTCTCATCTGCAAGGTGTACAAACGAGGAAAATTATTTATTCCAGAAATTATTCAGGGCGGTGATCGGCACAAATAACGTTGACCATTGTGCCCGCCTCTGACATGCCGCAACGGTTGCAGGTCTTGCAGCCACATTAGGAAGCGGAGCTATGACGAATAGCATAAATGAGATAGTTGATGCAGAGACAATATTTATAATAGGTTCCAATACAACAGAAAACCATCCTGTTATAGGAGCAAAGATCAAGCAGGCCAGAAGAAGGGGTGCAAATATAATTGTTGCCGACCCGAGAGAAGTCGATTTGGCAAAGGATGCAGATGTGTATCTCGGGATAAAACCGGGAACAAATATAGCACTTATTAACGGCATGATGAATGTAATACTTGAAGAAGGCTTGCAGGATAAGGAATTTATTGCTGAGAGAACAGAGAACTTCGAAGAGCTGGAAAAAGTAGTCAGGAATTATATACCGGAAAGAGCTGCAGAAATCTGCGGGGTAAAGGCAGAGGATATAAGAGCAGCAGCCAGACTGTATGCAAAAGCTGACAGGGCAAGCATCATATATTGCATGGGCATAACCCAGCATACAACCGGTACTGATAATGTAATATCAACCTCCAACCTGGCTATGCTCTGTGGTAATTTCGGCAGGGATTCTGTCGGTGTGAATCCTTTAAGAGGTCAGAACAATGTTCAGGGTGCATGCGACATGGGCGCATTGCCAAATGTATTCACAGGATATCAACCTGTAACCAAGCCTGAAGCACTTGAAAAGTTTGAGAAGGCATGGGGAGCTAAGCTCTCACCGAAAGCAGGATTGACAATATCTGAGATGATGGATGCAGCGGGCAAGGGAGACATCAAATTCCTGTATATTATGGGAGAAAATCCGGTGGTTTCCGATCCTGACAGCAACCACGTCAAGCACTCTTTAGAGCACACAGACTTCGTGGTGGTGCAGGATATATTCCTTACAGAAACAGCGGAGTTCGCGGATGTAGTATTGCCTGCAGCTGCTTTTGCTGAAAAAGACGGCACCTTTTCCAATACGGAAAGAAGAGTTCAGAGAGTCAGAAAAGCAGTAGAACCTGCAGGAAATACGAAAGCCGATTGGGTGATACTGATGGAGCTTATGAACAAAATGGGCTATGCTAAGACCTATAAGCATCCGTCCGAAATAATGGATGAGATTGGAGCTGTTACACCTTCTTATGCCGGAATAGACTATGACAGGCTGGAGAATGAGGGAATACAGTGGCCATGTCCTACAAAGAATCATCCTGGTACAAAGTATCTGCATAAGGATGTGTTCTCAAGGGGCAAGGGCTTGTTCAAAGGTATTGAACACAAGGCTTCTGCTGAGCAGGCAGATGCAGAATATCCATTCGTACTTACAACCGGCCGTGTGCTGTATCATTATCATACAGGTACGATGACAAGAAAAGTCAAGGGCTTGAATGAAAAGGTACCCGGCAGCTATATTGAAATAAACCCGAAAGCTGCTGCAAAGCTTGGAGTTAGAAATGGTGAAATGCTCAAAGTGTCTTCGCGAAGAGGCAGTATAAATGTGGAAGCAAGGGTAAGTGAGCGAGTGAAAGAAAATGTAGTATTTGTGCCTTTCCACTTTGCTGAAGCTGCGGCAAACACTTTGACAAACGGAGCACTTGATCCGGTTTGCAAAACTCCGGAACTGAAGGTATGCGCAGTTGCGGTAAGTAAATAATATATAAAATACATCTTTGGCGGATTTCCGGCTAATTTCCGGCTAAAGATGTATTTTTTGTTTATTTATGAAAAATTTTCTGGTATAATGATTATGGTAATTGTAATTCATAAAAGCTTGTATGTGAAAATATATAGTGAAGAGGATATACTATGAGCGAAGAATTATTTAATATACTTAGTAAAATTCGTGCAACATACCTTTGCACAGTAAAAAAGCTTGTTGACCGCCTGGAAGAGAAGGACGATTATACAAAGGGTCATTGTGAGAGAGTTACCAATTATTCTCTTGCTATAGCAAAAAAAATGGGCTTGAATGAAGAAGAACTTCTAAGCCTGGAATTTGCAGGGCTGCTCCATGATATCGGAAAGGTTGGGATTCCAAGCGAAATAATCAAAAAAGAAGGAACACTGACAAACGAGGAATACGAAATAATCAAGAAGCACCCGGAGATTGGCTATGACTTGCTGAAAAATATGACCTTTCTTGATACCAGCAACAAGATTCTGCTGCAGCATCACGAAAGGATAGACGGCAGGGGTTATCCATACGGCCTGGAGTCGGATGATATCGATAAGCT
Source organism: uncultured Clostridiaceae bacterium (assembly GCA_964619815.1). GTDB lineage: Bacteria > Bacillota > Clostridia > Lutisporales > Lutisporaceae > BRH-c25. The sequence goes on from CAZUGK010000132.1 coordinate 10,692, forward strand.
GGCAAAAATATTGGCAGTTGCTGATGCTTTTGATGCTATGACTACAGTTCGGCCTTACCGCATCGATACAATGTCCAATGAACAGGCAATTGTAGAGTTCAAGAGAAATAGGAACACGCAGTTTGATGAAGTCATAGTTGACGTACTAATTGATATGCTGTCAAAAGGTGATATGCTTCCCCAAATGATATAATAAAAGAAGGTTAGATCCCATGCATTAATGTAATTGATGCATGGGATTTTTTCTTGCCTCTTAAATGTAATAAAACTGTCAGCCCAAAAGTATATTTATATATAAATGCAAGTAAGGGGTAGTGCAATGATAGCAATTACAGCAAGAAGAGCGGTCAAAGTGGTTTTGAGCCTGTTGATGGTGGCTGCGTTGTTATATATATATAGAGAGCAGCCTGTCGGAATAAGGGATGTTTTCATCAGGATAGGTGAAGATGAAGAGCTTACAGATTCTATAGACCAGATATTCCGAAACAGGAATAATGCAATAATTAGCGGAGACTTGAAGCTTATCGAATCGATGTATGATACAAGCACTAAATATGGAACCTGGGCATACCAGCACGAATCCACAAAGGTAAAGTATATTGATAACTGGGAGAAGAAGCAGGGTGTGAAATTCACTGAAATCATACCTTTGGTAAAGGTAAGAAGCATTAAGCCAAAGGGCGAAAAATTCACGGTAAACCTTATGTGCTCAACGGAATACAGATATATATATGAAAATGAACCTGAAATAATAAACAGCTTCAGAATTGGAACCTACCACGTGCTTGACCTCCTATACAAGAATGAGGTATGGATAATAACAAGGGAGT